>JASLOY010000538.1 GCA_030745255.1 Vicinamibacterales bacterium | reverse complement strand
TCGATGTCAGCAATCAACCTCTTGCCATGACCGCTCGTCTTTCTCAAGCGGTTTTGCACACAGAACGAAACATAACCCGTACCACCAGCGTTCTGCGTGGAGCGACAGGCGAGCGACTGATCGCCGTCGAGGAATCGGGGGGGGGCGGCGCCAGGTCAGTTCGGTGTGGTCGACCGGTTCAAGCCCGCGACCTTTCGGGTGGACGCAAAGGTGGACACCAGGTCGCTAGTTTGCATCCAGCCGCTCGATGATTCGTTCGGTGAGGTCGTAGGCCGGGTCGGCCCAAATGATAGGCGTTGTCAGGCGGTCAAAGACGAAGTGCACGCCCTGCTCGAGCGCCACCGCCTCGACGGCGGGCCGCAGTTTCACCTCAAAGCCATTCTCCGCTTCCTGTTGGAGCCCGAAGAATTCCGTCTGTGCGTCTTCAAGCAAGCGCTGGATGTCGAGCTCAGAGCGCTGAATTTGGCGCTCGAGGTCCAGTCGTGCGGTCGGCGAGAGCACGGTCGACTCGGTCTGGAGCCGCTGCCGCTCGGCCGCGAGCGCCTGGTTGCGGCGCTCGAGGTCGATGGTTGTTTCGGAGCGGAATGCTTCGAGACCGGCGAAAGCCGCCTGTCCGGTGACCGATTCGGTCGCGACCCGTTGGGCGTCGAAGAAGGCCACGCGTGCGGTAGGGAACGCAATGCCCTGAAACTCCTGTGCCGTGGCGGGCAAGACGCCTGTGAGGAGCGTCAGAACCGTAGCGATGACGGTGCGTCTCATGAGTCGGATCCCTTCTGTGCGGACCGGAAGCGGTGGCACACACCCTTTGGACGCGCCGGTCCCCATTGTGGCCGGGCCCGAACCGGGACGGGTCACCCGGACATGTGACCGTCTGTCCTGCTACTCCAGCACGGTCAGCGTCACGTCGACTCGGATGCTCTCGCCGGTGATGCGGTCGGCCGCGGCCGTATACTGCCTCGATTGCCCGTCTCGGAGAATCATCGTGTTGCTCGACTGAAACGAGCGAAAGACCGGTTGCCCCCCGAAAGCGTCAGTGGGCGTTTGGTCGTCGCCGTAAACCGACGACTCCTCGATGTTGACGAGGAGCTGATACCGGTCGTCGCTGACGGTCGTGGCCTGACAGTCAATATTCGTGCCTACGTTCCGATAGTTGAAACTACGCCGCGGTGTCTCCTCTCCCGCTTGATTGAAGACCATCGATATTGTCGGAACCGGTACGTCGGCTCCCATCCGCAGACTGCAGCTGGAGAACCGGTCGTTCGCGGTTGCCGACAGCATGTAAGGCAGACTGCTGATCAACTCAGCTTCCTGATACCGCGAAATCGTAACTTGCACGTGCAGCGGCACCACTTCGGGCTCGGGATTCTGCGCCAGCGCGTCCGACCCTGAGGCGAGCATCAAGAGCACGGCGATGGGAAGTCGCTTGATTGGTCTTGTCATTGGACTACTCCTTAGTCGATCAGCGCCAGTGTCATCGGCTCGATGGAAAGCCGTGGTATCAAGATTTCCGCAGGCGATTCGAGCGCAGCGACAGGCCCGGGCGAATCTGCTGGAGCGGGCACGGTCACCTCCCGGGCCCTCACTTGCGCGAAGAGGCGTCTGAGCGCTGTCGCCTCGCCCGTGGAAATCACGATACGGGCGAATCGCGGTGGGCCGGGTGGTAACGTCGCCGGGATAGACGGCGGCGGGGCAGAGCGCGCAGTGGGAGCCAGTTCGTTCGGCGTTGGCCGCTGGACGGTCGATACCGAGGCGCTGCGAGGCGCGTCGGACTCAGGTGCCGACTGCGGCGACGGCAGGGACCCGGTCGTCAGCACCTCTTCCGGTGGACTCGCCGGTGTCAGCGCGGGAGGAGGAATGGGGTCGGTGGTGCGGGCAGCGGTGGACACCGGATCGGGCGAAGCATCCACCATGGTCGGCTCGGGGCGCGATACGATCACCGCCAGTACGAGCACCGCGACAACCGCAGTTCCAGCGGCTACGGGCAACCAGCCGAACCGCCATCCGCTCGTCTCCGCCTCGGTGGCCACCCGCGTGCGAACCTTTGCCTCGAACTCCGGCGATGGGTCGACAGCGAGGAGGTCCTGGATTTCCTGGTCGATGGATGCATCGTCCGACGGGGTCGGCGACACCAGCGGAGTCATCTGTTCGTCGGTTCGTTCGTCGGTCATCGCAACAGCTCCTTCAAACGGCGTCGCGCGTGGAACAGGCGCGACTTGACGGTGCCGGGCGGCACACCCAGAAGTGTGGCGACATCGTCGATCCCGTGTCCCTCCATGTTGGCCAGCACGACGACGACCCGATACTTGTCCGGGAGCGCGTCGATCGCCCGCCACAATTCACCGGCGCGGAATCGCGCCGCCGGGCCGTCCTGCGGTGCCGCATCGGCCGGCGTCTCGCTCGCATGGGCTATGTCACGTGCCAGTCTCCGCCGCTCCGCACGCTGCCGATCCAGCGCCAGCCGCCAGGTCATCCGAACGAGCCAGGCACGAAAGCGGGTGCGGTCACGCAGGTGCCGGAAGCTGCGATGCGCTTTGGTGAATGCTTCCTGGGCCACATCTTCCGCATCTTCGCGCTGTCGAAGGACGCCATAGGCAACGCGGAACGCGAGCGTCGAAGACTCGACCAGCCGAGTCTCGAATTCCCGCGCCAGCTCCTCTTGGTCCACGTCTGTGAAACCGGTCAGTCGCTCTGCCAAAATGCTCATCTGACCCTATCTACCACGCCAGACGCCGCCGGTCCCGGTTCGGTTCAAACCGGGTCCTTGCATGACGATCGTTTGACCGGCACCAAGGGAACCTTTTGCTACGGAGTGCGTTTTAGAAAGTATGGTGACACGCCACACACCGCCGTTGGTCGCGATCTGTCTGCTGATTGCGCTGGTGGGGTCCCTGGCATCCGGTTGCGTTTTGGTGGTCGACCGCGGGGTCGACCGCGAGACCGACTAT
>JASLOY010000537.1 GCA_030745255.1 Vicinamibacterales bacterium | reverse complement strand
CGCCGAAGAGGACCGGCTGCAACATGACCTGGGACATGGGGATCGTGTGCTCCAGGAGTCAGAAGTCAGGAGGCAGAAGTCAGAAGAAACCTTTGAGCGGCTCGGATCAACACGCCGCCGTCTCCAGTCCGAAATCCCGTGCGAGCGGGGCAAGCAATGCCAGCTCGCTAATCGTAGTACTCGAGACCGAGGTGCGTAATGAGCTCTTCGCCGCGCATGAACCGCAGCGTGTTCTTCAGCTTCATGAGCTGAATAAACAGGTCGTGCTCGGGATACAGACCGGGGGCGTGCACCGGACTCTTGAAGTAGAAGGAAAGCCACTCCTGGATGCCGCTCATACCGGCGCGTTTCGCCAGGTCGAGGAACAGCACGAGGTCGAGCACGATCGGCGCGGCGAGGATGCTGTCTCGACACAAGAAGTTGACCTTGAGCTGCATCGGGTAGCCGAGCCACCCGACCAGATCGATGTTGTCCCAGCCCTCTTTGTTGTCACCACGCGGCGGGTAGTAGTTGATCCGGACGACGTGACACAGATTCCTGTATAAGGTCGGATACAGGTCGGGCTGCAGGATGTAATCGAGTACCGATTTCTTGCTTTCCTCTTTTGTCTTGAAGGACTCGGGGTCGTCGAGCACCTCACCGTCACGATTCCCGAGGATATTGGTCGAGAACCACCCCGCTACCCCGATGAGCCGCGCCTTCAGGCCGGGCGCGACGATTGTCTTGATGAGGGTCTGACCGGTCTTCAGGTCCTTGCCGGCGACAGGCGACCCGTTGTCGATCGCGAGCCGGTCCAGAGCCGGTATATCGGCGCTGAGATTCGGCGCGGCGTTGGCGTACGGAATGCCTTCCACCAGCGCCGCATAGGCATAAACCATGCTGGAGGGAATGTCGTCGGCGTTCGACTCGAGCGCCTGCTCGAACGCCTCGATCGAGTCGTGCACCGCGGTCGGGGTCATGAAGATCTCGGTGCTGCCGCACCAGATCATCACCAGCCGGTCGAGCCCATTCGCTTCCTTGAAGGCACGGATGTCGGCCCGCACCTGCCCGGCAATCTCCAGCTTGTTGGCGCCCGTCTTGACGTTGGTGCCCATCAGCCGCTTCACATACCGCTGATCGAACACCGCCGGCCACGGCTTGATCGCCTCGAGCTCGGGCCGGACCTGCTCGAGCATCGACGGCTCGATGACACCGGCCGTCCTGGCCGCCTCGTAGCCGTTGTCCTCGAAGATGTCCCAGGCACCGAAGACGAGGTCGTCGAGCGACGCCAGGGGCACGAAGTCCTTGATGAGCGGCGTGCGCCCTTCGTTGCGTTTTCCCAACCGGACGGTACCCATCTCGGCAAGCGAACCGGTGGGCGGGGCCAGACCCTTTCTGATGAGCAGTGTGCCTGCTACAAACGTGGTGCTGACGGCGCCCATACCAACGAGCAGCACGCCGAGCTTGCCCTTGGCGGGTTCTATTTCAACTGGGTGTTTCACGGCCGGACACTATATCATGGCGCGCGGGTTGCATCGTGCGCTCCCTCCACCGCGACCGGCCCACAGCATACAGCCGGATCCGCGGGGACTGGGGTGCTCTAGGCCCGACGAAAACGATGGCGATTTTCAAGAAGCTCAAGGGCGAGACAGACCTCCGCGTCTCGATCATCGGGCTGCGGATGGGCGACCGCGTGTTGCAGGTCGGCCACAACGATCCACGCCTGATCGCGCTGCTGGCAGCCAACGTCGGTCTGAGCGGACAGGCCGCAGCGCTGGTCACCGACGACGCTGCTGCGGAGACGATTACCCGCGCCGCCGAGGCCTGCGGTGTTCTCGTCGACGTGAAGGTAGCCCCGTTCCGGACACCGCCCTTCGCCCAGGGGTGGTTCGACGTCGTCGTCATCCCGGAGCTCATCGGCACCTTGCGGCCGCACGAACGCGTAGGCGCGCTGCAGGGCGCGCAACAGGTGCTGCGCGTGGGGGGACGCTGCTATGTGATCGAGACTGCTCCGCGCGGCGGACTCGGCGCACTGTTCTCGACGCGCTCGCTCGACCCCCACTATCGCACCCAAGGTGGCGCGGAGGCGGCGTTGCGCGCCGAAGGGTTCAAGCCGGTCCGCACACTCGCCGAGCGTGACGGACTGCTCTTCACGGAAGGCATGAAGCCGGACGTCGCGCAGCTCTAGCGAGGCTCCGCCCAAGACCACGCCGACGCCTTCGGCTCCCGCCTCGGCGGGCTCCCATTCTTCAATGTTCAATGGCCCCGCTACGCGGGGGCTAGACTCCTTGAGCGGCACGAGAGCAAAGGGAACGCAAACAGGGTTTGACTCACCAGCCCCGATTCGCACCGCTCAAGGAGACTAGCACTGACCTCTTCCGAGCACACTGATGGTCCCGAGGGGCGGCGGTGGCCAACCAAGTGGCAAGTTTTCGCGTCAAATTCCCGAGAAGACGGGTATTGAGCGCCGTTCTGGTCTCGATCGGAGCGGCAAGCGTTTTGCTTGAGTGACAGGCGTCTTGCAACAAACCGCCAAGGCGTATCGTCCACTGCCGTGAAGGAATGCGATCGGGACATGACCCACCGGACGCGCACGCTGCCGGACGTCTTCTCGGCGCGCGAGCTGGCGCGCGCCACGGGCGTGCCGTTGCGACACATCTGCGCGCTGATCCGCGCGGCCGAGATTCCGACTGTCGATGGGACGCTGGTCGCCCGTCATGATGCGGTCCGGGCCTGCCGGGCATTGCTCGACGGCCGGTTGACCGTATCCCCGAACGGCACAACAAGCGGACTGTTGTTCCGTGACCGGTTCGATTCGACACGAACCGGGCACTCCGCCGGTACCTCGCTGCTGGTTTCCGGCTCAGTCCACGCGGCGCTGCTGGCCCTCTTCCTGGTGCTCGCGAGCGGGGCGGTTCCCAAAGCGCTGCCTGACGACACCGTGGAAGCCCCGCCCGATCTGGTTCGGCTGGTGTGCATCGCCG
>JASLOY010000536.1 GCA_030745255.1 Vicinamibacterales bacterium | reverse complement strand
AACGAAGGACTTTCACCACGGGCTGCTAGACTCCCTGAGCGGCACGAGCAGAGGAAACGCGAACACAAGTTGACTCTTCAGTCCCGACTCGCACCACGCAAGGAGTCTAGCGAGGCTCCACCTCAGACCACCCAGATGCGGTCGGCTCCCGCCTCGCGCTGGGCTACCATTCTGCAATTCTTCAATGGCCCCGCTACGCGGGGGCTAGCAGCCCCTGACCGGGACGAGCAAAGGAAACGCGAATGGAAGTTGACTCTTCAGTCCCGATTCGCACCACGCAAGGCGTCTAGCAACGGTTCACACTCACCGTTGCGATCCTGACGCCTACTGTGTCATCGGAGCGGCGGTCAACGTCTACCGACTCTATAGTAGACAACATCGGGAGCGTATGACTCTGTCGGTCCCGAGTTACTGGATGACCTGATCGGGCGACACTAGATCGACCGTCACCTGGCGGTCGAGGTGCGGGTCGTGGTCGTTGTTCAAGACCCCCATGCCGGCCTGGTTGCCGATGTCGTCATGCCGCACATGAACGATTTCACCCGGTCCGGACGGCTCGTTGAGACGCACCCGGAGACCCGAGTGCTGTTCATGTCGGACCAGGCGGACCAATCGGAGGCCGTAGGTCGCAGACGCGAGAAAGCAGGCGAGGCGTCTCGGCACAGGCCCTTCACTGTCGACCGGCTGCTTCTGGCCATTCGCGATCGGCTAGACAGCTCGTCAGACCGAGATACTCGGCCGGGCTAGCTCTTCGCCGAGACGGAGTGTCCGCCCAAGTCGACCAAATGACCCGTTCGGTGTATGAATGCACATATCCAAGCGATCAAGTTCGGAAGTCCCGGCTAGGAGTGTTGTGGGACTCGCGGTCTCCAGGGAGTGGGGATGCCCTGCTCGCGTGATCAGGATCGGAATTCGGTGATCCAGGATGATGGCGTCCGGATGTTTGTCGGCCGCGATCTCGAGGCCGACCTCTGGATTGAGGGCGGTGTAGACGGTGAAACCTTCCGGCTTCAGCAGGTAGTGAACGTGTCGACGACGCTCTGGTCATCGCCCACAGTCAGGACCGCTTGGTCAGTCTGCGAGGTCATGGGCGCTCGCTCATCGGTGTCAGACGATGGTCCGGCGTAGGGGCCGCCCTGTCACCCACACCTCTGACCCTGTAATCAGCATGCGCACACTCTTCTTGAGCGAGGCGCCGGCCGGCCATCCTCTGACCGGAACACCCTGTCAAAAGGGGTCTTCGCCTGTCATACTGCCCCATAGGGTCGCGGGCTGCGTCGTTGACCTGGCAGCCCGTAAACGTCCCATTGCATTCGGCCGGCTAATCCGCCGCCGGCCGCGAACCCCGCCTGGAGAGACGGCTCCGGAATGCGACCCTTACTGATCGGCACACTTCTGATGACGATGGGACCCGGCGTGCCGGTCACGCAGGCGCAGACTTCCAGCGGTCCATGGCAGACCTACGACACCTCAAACGGAGAGTGGCGCAGCTATGCCGGTGACATCGGTGGGAAGAAATACTCGCCGCTCGATCAGATCGATGCGGAGAACTTCGCCGACCTCGAGCTGGTGTTTGAATGGACCTCTGTCGACACCTTTGTCGGCAAGACGATGCCCGGCGGCGGCGAGTGGTGGGCCCCGCTCGACACCATCGTCAACGCGCTCGTCGAGGAGACGCCCAATCTGTACCGGGTCGGCCACGAGCCGAATCCCGCCGGATTCCAGGCCACACCACTGATGGTGGGCAGTGTCCTCTACTTCAACACCCCGCTGTCGCAAGGGGTCGCAGTCGATGCGACGACCGGCGAGACGCTCTGGGTGTTCAACCCGAAAGGCTACGAGGAAGGCACGACGCCGATGTACGGCGTCACCTGGCGGCAACGCGGGGTCGCCTACTGGACCGACGGCGCCGACGACGAGCGCATCTTCTGGGGGACCGGCAACGGCTACCTGGTGTGCGTGGCTGCCAGAACCGGACGACCGTGCTCCGACTTCGGGCCAAACGGCAGCGGCATGGTCGACGCCATGGCGGGCATCCCCCGCGCGAACCGCGACGAACGCGACTACCTGAACGCGATGCTCTACGGCATCCATTCCCCGCCCATCGTCGTCCGCGACAAGGTCATCCACGGCTCGCAGATCGCCGACCGCCGCATCACGAACGAAGCGGTTCCGGGGTGGGTCCGCGCCTGGGACGTTCGGACCGGCGAGCACGCGTGGGACTTCCACACCGTGCCAAACAGCTCGGACGAGTTCGGGTCCGACACCTGGCTGAACGAGTCATGGCGGTATTCGGGAAACGCCAACGTCTGGTCGATGCTCGCCGGTGACAACGAGCTCGGCTATGTGTATCTGCCGACCGGGACCACGACGAACGACTTCTACGGCGCCGAACGACTCGGTGACAACCTCTTCTCGGAAACGCTGATCTCGGTCGACGTCGAGACCGGCCAGCGAGTCTGGCATTTTCAGGCGGTCCACCATGGGCTGTGGGACTACGACTTTCCGACGCACCCCAACCTGTTGGAGATCACGGTCGACGGCCGGGAGATTCAAGCCATCGCCCAGGTCAGCAAGCAAGGTTTCGTCTACACGTTCGACAGGGTGACGGGCGAGCCGATCTGGCCTATCGTCGAGCGACCGGTCCCACAGGAGACGAACATGCCTGGCGAAGTGCCATCGCCGACGCAGCCGTTTCCGACGAAACCGGCGGCATTCGATTATCAGGGTGTCACGATCGACGACCTGGTCGATTTCACGCCCGACATCCGCGCGATGGCGATCGACGCGCTCGAGGACGTCACGCTCGGACCATTGTTCACGCCGCCGAACCGTGCGATCGAAGGGGGCACACAAGGTACGTTGATGCGGCCACCCGACGGCGGCGCGGCCGGCTGGTCGGGCGCCGCCGTCGACCCGGACACCGGCATGCTGTATGTGCCGTCACGCAACCGGGCCACGGTCAT
>JASLOY010000535.1 GCA_030745255.1 Vicinamibacterales bacterium | reverse complement strand
TCCGCGGTTTCGGCGTAGCGCTCGATATGATGCGGCTGGTGGGCCAATGTGGGGTACAGCGCGGGCCCGACCAGGTAGCCGCGCTCCAGCATGCGAACCGTCAGCAAGGTTTGCAGGGCCTCGGCGTCCTCGTGCTCGAGGAGCTCCAGCGGCGACCACCCCGCGATACGCAAGGCGCACAATCGACGGTCGGCATCGATGAATCGCCCGGCGGTCCTCCGATGCAGCCTGCAAGTCGGGTCGGCCAGGATCACAACGGGAAACTCGAGCCCTTTGGCCCGATGCACCGTCATCATGCGCACGCCGTCGCTACCTTCTTCGAGGATGGGCGCCTCTCCCGCCCGACGGGCCACCGCCTCGTCTTCCAGCTGTTCGACGAATCCCCGGAACGACAGGCCCCCGCTCGCCTCGTAGCGTCGTGCCAACTCGGCGATCTGCATCACGTTGGCCAGCGCCTGCTCGCCACCCGGACGCATGACGAAGCCGGCGTGCGCGCGCGTGGTCTCGAGCAGCCGCCCGATGGTCTCGGCGACCGGCACGCTGTTGCGCCGTCGGTGCAGGTCTCGCACCGCGGCCAACGCCTCCGCGATCGGCGCGAGCCGATCGCGCCTGGCATCAGGCGACGTGTCGTCGGTGCCGTCGCTCGGCCGGAGCTCGACCGGGATGCGGAACGGGTGGAGCCGGCCGAAGCGCTGGTGGTAGTCGAGCAGCGCCGCATCCTCGATCGCAAAGAGCGACCCGCGAAGCGTCGCGAAGACCGACAACTCGTCGTCGGGATACTCGATTGCGGCAAGCGCAGCCCGCATCGTCGACACCTCCTCGCGGTCGTGGAACGTTCGGCCGCCGACCAGCAGATGGGGCAGATCCCGAGCCTCGAGCGCGTCGACATAGCCCCGTGTCACGTCGGTGCCGAAGCTCTCGAACCGGCGGAACAGGAGACAGACGTGACGCGCCGCGACCGGCACGTGGCCGGATCTCACAACCGATCCGCTCTCACGCTCGGGCGGTGGCAGAGACTCGGCCACGTGCGAGCCGCTGTCGGTCACCAACCAGCTCACGAACGCCCCAACGGCATCCGGTAACGAGCGCTCAATCGCCGACGCCGCGACCCGTCGCATCCCATACGGATACGGCACCGGCAGAACGACGATGCTCGGCTGGCCCACCGATTCCTCGCGATAGGGTGACAGGGCCACATACTCCGCCTGGGGCGGCTCGGACGGTGCCACCTGCCCGCCTCGCTCCCCCATCAACGGGCTAAACGCCCTGTTGACCAGCGCCTGAATCGAGGGAACCGCCCGAAAACTGGTGGTCAAGGCGACCGACGCGATGCCACGGTCCTCCAGCTGGGCCTTCACCTGCCGGTAGACACCGACGTCGGCTCGACGAAACCGGTAGATAGACTGCTTGGGGTCGCCGACGATGAAGAGCTTGCCGGGTGCTGGGCTCACGCGGCGCCAGTCCCGCTCGGCTGGGTCGTCGGCAGCCAGCAGCAGCAGGATCTCTGCTTGGAGCGGGTCGGTGTCCTGGAACTCGTCGACGAAGAGCCGGGTGAAGCGCCGCTGAAAGTCTTCGCGCACACCGTCGTGGTCACGTACCAGGTTGCGCGCCTCCAAGAGCAGGTCGACGAAGTCAAGCCGGCCGGCGTCCTGCTTGAGTGCTGCATAGGTCGCCATCGGCGCGCGCAACTCGCCGTGCAGCAGCGCGGCCAGATCGGCATCGGCGACGCGACGGAAATTCTGCAGCACGCCGACGATCTTCTCGTGCTGCTCCACGACGGTGGCCCGCGACACACCGTCACCATACCGGGACCCGGACCCTGTCCGTGGGTTGTTGAAGTTACGGTTGGCGGCCAACTGGACCAACGACGCCTCGACGCCATCGTAATCGCGCCGACGCGGCCGCAGCTCGTCATGTGTCTTGATGGCGCGCGCCGCCAGCAGGGCCGGCCGCATGTCCTGATACAGCCGGTCGCCTCGCCGATTTGACGCTCGTTCGACAAGCTCCGTGAAGTCGAGCAAGAGCGCGACGATCTGGTCGATGACTGCCTTCCGCTCAAACGTGTCGCGGCGCCAAGGCGCCGGGAAATCCCGCCACTCGGTCAGGTCGGAGGCCGCCTGCCTGAGCCGCTCGGTCGGTCGCTGTCCGGTCTGCTGGTCGCCGAACCTGCCGGCCGACCGGCGTCGCAGGGCACGACGGACCCCGTCGGGTGGATCGGCCAGCGTCTGCTGAAGCCAGGCATCGAACGCCTGCCCGAAGGTTCGGTCGGCCTCCGCCAGCACCTCGAACCGCGGGTCCACGCCCGCTTCGACCGGCCGCTCGTGCAGCAGGTCGGTGCAGAAACCGTGGATGGTGCTGACCTGGGCCTCTTCGAGATGCGCGATGGCATGTTCGATGTTGCCCATACGCGCGGCCGAGCCGTCCGCCCCGGAATCGCCGGAGCCGATCAGATCGTGGCGGGCACGCTCCAGCCCCTCGCGCAACCGCAGTTTCAATTCGCCGGCAGCCTTCTCTGTGAAGGTGACGGCCAGCATCTGGTCGACTCGGGCCTTGCCGCTCGCCAGCACGTTGACGATCCGCGTGACCAGCTCGGTCGTCTTGCCCGTCCCGGCCGCGGCTTCCACGATCAGCGACTCGTCGAGTGAAGTGCGAATCCGCTCTCGCTCGCCGCTATCGACCAGAGCGTCGTCACTCACCCGCCACCCCCGCCTTGTCGAAGCCCTCCAGCCTCTTCTGACTTCTGCCAGCTGACTTCTGACTTCTTGGGCATCCGAATCAGGGCATTCTCCTCAGCACCTGCAGGTCGGCCAGCTTCGTCTTGTCCTTCCGGAGCACGCGGGTTTCCTCCCATGGTCCGCACACCACGCCGAAGTCACACGAAGCACAGGCGCCGGGCCTGGGGGCCGGAACGATCACACCGGTCTCGAGCGCCCGATCGATGATCTCGAGCACCTCGAGCCCGTGGCGCCGCTCAATCTCGCCAA
>JASLOY010000534.1 GCA_030745255.1 Vicinamibacterales bacterium | reverse complement strand
CACGTCATCACGGCGTGTGGTCGAAATCCGCTGTCGACCGACCGTGCCGTAGAGCCCGACCTCGTCGACCGCGTCGTGTCGCAGCTCGATGCCGACCGCGCTCTCGGTGTGCCGCTCGCCGAGATGGCCGAGACGCCGGTAGGACAGGCGTCCTCCCAGGATGACCCTGCGATCCACCTGCTCGAATTGGTCGCCGGTCTCCGGGTTTTCGAGGAAGTATGTGAAGTTCTGGAAAAGGTTCATCCCGTAGCGGACCACGTAGCCCGTGGCGCGAGTCGATTGCTTCACGCCTGAACGCTGCACATCGGCGACCGCCGTGTACCGGAAGCTCCGGCCGCCGTCGGACGCGTCCAGATTGCCGAACCGGGAGATCAACCCGCTCGCAATCGCGCGCTCCGGCACCTGGTCGGTAGATGCCCAGTCGGCGTTGTAGGCCATGCCGGTCAGGGAGAGCCCGTTGCGGCTGTCGCCACGGCTGTAGCGCACGACGCCGTTCACACGCCTGTAGTCGTCGGGTCGGTCCCAGGGACCGCCGTTGCGGTTCAGCTCGAGGGCGGCCAGCAGATGCCCACTGCCGACCTGCGGGGACGCGGCGCCGAGGACGCGGCCCATCCATGGTTGCCGCTGCTCAGTGAGACAACGGGGCGATCCAGTCGGTTGACGTAGTTGATGTTGGCGGCGCCCGCGGCCGAGAAGTCCCCTTGCTCGGCATAGTAGGGTCCCTTCCGGAACTGCACGCCGCTGACGAGCTCGGGAATCAGGAAGTTGGCGTCCGAGTAGCCCTGGGCGTGTCCGTGGGTCGGGTTGTTGACCGGCACTCCCGCGACCGTGGTAGCGAAGTCGCTGCCGTGGTCGAGGTTGAAGCTGCGCAGGTAATACTGGTTGGCCTTGCCTTCGCCGCTGTGCTGGCTGATGATCATCCCCGGCACGGTCTCGAGCACTTCGGCGGCCCGCATGATTGGTCGCACAGAGAGCTGCGCCGCGGTGATCGCGCCTTCACTGGCCGCCGTGGCCACCCCGACCAGGTTCTCGGCCGGGTTCTCGATCTCTGCCAGGTTCCGAAACGTGCGGGGCGCGGTGATGGTGATGTCCGCCGTCAGCGACACCCCGAGCACGGCGTCCACCGTGGCCAATCCTCCGGCGGTCACCGTCACCTCTCGCCGCACGGTGGTGAAGTTGATCAGCTTGAAGGTGACTTCGGCAAGACCGGGCGGGACGATGTCGAAACGGTAGGTGCCATCGATGCTGGTCACCGTCTCCGCCTCCATGTCCATCGTCATCCCGTTGAGCTCGACGGTGGCGCCCGGAAGCGGTAGCCGGGTTTCGTCGAGAACGCGGCCGGTCACGGTGCCCGTGGTCTGCGCCTGCGCCGCGAGCGTGTGAGCCAGCAGGGTCATCCCGACAGCGAGTCCCCAGAGCAGCCGCATGTCGTCACCCAACGTGGCCGTGACCGAGCGCCCTTGCTCACCGATGGTGGCTCACCGATTGAGCGAGTCCAGATACGCCAACAGGTCCAGCAGCTGCCGGACGGTCATGGCGTGGCTGTAGTCGCCCATCGGTGACAGCACTCCTTCGATCCGCGCCTTCACCTCGTCGCTCGTCGCGAGGCTCATCGAGTGGGACGGCGCGACGATCGCGGTGGCAATGGCGCCTGTGGGTCGCGCGGCGAGCGCCGGTCCGAGCTCGGGCCCCGGGTTGTCCGAGACCGGAGCCGGCAGGTCAGCTTCGCCGGTGACCCGGTGACACGTTGCGCAGCCAAGATCGACGAATGCCTGGCGCCCTTGCCGCGCGTGGCCCATCGGCAGCGTCAATGCCACCGATTCGTAGGTCGCGCCAGCCGACGGCTGGCCGCCGATACGAGGCTCGACCATGGCCTCTGCGGCCACGGTCGTGGACCGGTCCATGTCGCCACCGGAGGAGGCCACCACCAGTAACGCCATCACAAGCAATGCTCGCCGGATCATCACATCACCCTCCGTACCAGATAACGCAAGAACGATGCCTCGTGCGCCGCATCGCGTATGGTTTCGGGCCAATGTCATCTAGGAAACACTGCCCGCGACAGTCGATTTCCCCGGCGGTGGCGCCACGCGGCTTCGGGCTCTGGAATACTTCGCTCCCACCCTGGATACACCTGGAAATTCTTCGCACCCATGGCCCGGGCTGATGCCGGTGTGGCTGGTGTCGGGGCGCTCGTCGGGCGTGGCGAGATCGATATCATCATTCTGGGGACGCACGGCCGCGGCGCAGTCACCCACATGGTGCTGGGGAGCGTCGCCGAAAATGTGGTGCGGACAGCTCCTTGCCCGGTGCTGACCGTCCGTCCTGCCGGTCATGAATTCGTCATGCCGTAGGTCACTGTGTCGCCGAGTTTCGACGGGTTGGCGACCCGTGCCTTCATGCCTCTGGAGCCGGCAAGGCGTGGGCGCCGTGGCACATCGCTGGATTTCCAGCTTCTGCGGTGACCGAACCGGGGATTCCTCCCCCCCTCGAACACGAAAACTCCCTGTGGCGACTGCTCTGGTTCCCAGGTTCTCCGGATTTCGACCGCGTCTCCGGCTTCCACGGAGGCGCAAGCTGGCACGCGTTCTGCTCCACCTGTGTACTGGGCAGAAACCGACTGGGGGTCCGACCATGGGGAACCTGGCGGCTATCGATCTCGAGACCTGGATCCGGGGTCTGAGCTTCGCGCCCATCTTCGTCTGTTCCGTCATCGGGTTCGGTCTGACGCTGTGGAAATGGCGGCAGCTCCGACAGCCGCACTTGCCCCCTGCCGAGGCACTCGAACGGCTCCACGCGCTGGTCCGGGCTCGCGACCTCGAGGGTGCGTTCACGCTCATCCGCGATGACCCTTCTCGGACGGTGCGACTCATTCGACCGCTGCTCGGGCTGGCGGGGCACGCCTCGACGAGGCTCGCCGCACGAGCCGGTCAAACCGGAGCCAAGCTGGTCGGCGAGCTGGAATTCGGACTCGGTGCCCTGGGC
>JASLOY010000533.1 GCA_030745255.1 Vicinamibacterales bacterium | reverse complement strand
CGTAACTCCGAACACCGCTTCCCGCGCCTCGCCCAGCTCTGCCCGCTCTGCCACAAACCGCAGCCGGTCGAAGTTCATGTTTGCGCCGCTGAGAATCGCGACCAGGCGCTGGTCGGCCTCGCGATGCGCTGTCGTCCAGGTCTTGAGTCCGGCTACCGCCAGTGCTCCGGCCGGTTCCATGATCGATCGTGTGTCATCGAAGATGTCCTTGATCGCGGCACAGATTTCGTCGTTCGACACCCGGACGACCTCATCGACCAGATCTTTGGCGACCGAAAACGTCAGCTCGCCGACCTGGCGGACCGCCGTGCCGTCGGCGAAGATGCCCACGTGATCCAGCACGACCCGGTGTCCTGCCGCCAGCGACCGATACATGGCGTCGGAATCGAACGGCTCGACGCCAATCACACGCACCTCGGGCATCAACGTCTTGAAGTATCCCGCTATGCCGGCAATCAGGCCTCCGCCGCCGACCGGCGCGAACACCGCGTTCAGTCCACCGCGGCATTGCCGTCGCAGCTCGTCGGCAATCGTCCCCTGCCCTGCCACCACCAGCGGGTCGTCGTACGGATGCACAAACGACAGCCCGCGCTCGGTCCCGAGCGCATCGGCGTGACGCTGGGCCGCGGTGTAGTCATCGCCAACCAGGACGACCTCTGCGTCCATGCCACGAACCGCCCGCACTTTGATCTCGGGCGTCGTCTGCGGCATCACGACAACCGCGTGGACCCCGAGCGCCCGCGCCGCATAGGCGACCCCCTGAGCGTGGTTCCCGGCGCTGGCGCAGACCACGCCGCGGGCCCGCTCGTCTTCAGACAGATGCGCAACCTTAGTTGTAGGCGCCCCGGAGCTTGAAGCTGAACACCGGTTGGAGATCTTCCCGTTTCAGCAGCACCTCCGCCCCCACACGAGCCGACAGACCCTCGGCAGGGTCAAGAGAGGTCTCCCGGGCGACGTCATAGACGCGACTGGTCAGAATGTCGCGCAGTAGTCGCGCAACGTGCCGGTCGGCCGACGGAACGGGCATCGAGCTTCATGCTATCATTCCGATTTGGAGCAATTTGATGCCGATCTACGAGTACAAATGTGACGAATGCCGGAGCGATTTCGAGCTGCTGGTCAACGCCGGCACCACCCCGGTGTGTCCGGCCTGCGCCAGCGACTCCCTCCGGAAGCGGCTCTCGGCCTTCGCCGTCGGCCGTGGAGACGCCAGCAGGACGCCGTCCGCCGCGCCAGCTTGCGGCACCTGTGGAGACCCGCGCGGCGCCGGCGCGTGCTCGTTGAGTTGACATTGGCTGACACGGCCTGACCTGGAGCAGTCGAATCCGCCATCGTCTTTTGGAGCACACACCAGCATGTCGGTACCACGGATCACGAAAGAGGACTTGAAGGCGCGCATCGAGGGAGACACCGGGAGTCTGCCGACCATTCTCGACGCCCGATTGAAGTACCCCTACGAGCACAGCACCGTCACACTGCCCGGCGCCGTGCGCATAGACCCTCATGCCCCGGATACGTCCGTTCTCTCCACGGACCGTGAGGTCGTGGCCTACGACTCGGACCCGGAGGAACTCGTCAGCGCGCGCGTGGCCGCCGCGCTCATCCGAAAGGGCTACCGCGCGTGCGCGCTGGAAGGCGGACTGGCTGAGTGGGTCACCGCGAAGTTTCCGACCGACACCAAGGAGGCGCCGAAGCAGGCGCCGCCGAAGGCTGGCGGGCTGAAGGGCTAGCTTCACCAACGGGGCGCCCCACGCCCCGCGTTTTTCGCACCAGCGGCGCGCCTGCGGTTACTCGAACATGAGGATGCGAAGCTGCACCCCCCGGTCGCTCCCCGCCGCCCTAGCCGCGTGGCTTGTGCTCGGAACCCTGTGCCAAGCTCAGCCACCGGTGCCCTCACCCGAGGAGATCCAGGAAGCGCTGCAACAACGCTACGACCTGGTCCTCGACTTTTCAGCCGACTTCATACACACCTACGAAAGCAGCTTGCTGCGCTCGCGTCTCGAGGAAAAGGGCACCGTGCAGGTGAAGAAGCCGTGGCGCATGCGCTGGGACTACCGGGAACCGGAGCCCAAGCTGTTTCTGTCCGATGGCGAACGGACCGTCTTTTTCTTGCCGGAAGACCGGCAGGCCATCATTGGCCGTCTTCCGGAAAACAACGAGGCGACCACAGCGATGCTGTTTCTCGCCGGAGCCGGCGACGTCGTCAACGACTTCACGGCGGTGTACGACACGGTCCAGGACCCGCCTCCGGAGAGTTACACAATCCGGCTCACCCCGACCAGGGCCGAACGCGATTTCGAGTTTCTGACTCTGGTCCTGGATGCCAGGACGAAAGCAATCTTGCGTCTCATCTCGAACGACCTCCAGGGCGGCGTCTCGACCTTTGTCTTCTCGAACCTGCAGGAAAATCAGGATTTGTCCGATAAGCCGTTTATATTTGAGATCCCACGCGGAACCGATGTCATCGACACCACCCAGCCCGATCCGCTCCAATAGCCGCCCGCCACGGCGAGCCGGATGGGCGCTGCTCGCGTCACTGCTGCTCTGTCTCGGGATCGCCGGATGCGCGACAGGCTCGCGCGAGCGCGCCCGGACCGCGGAGCAGGCCGAGAACTACGACCAGGCGGTCGTCGAGTACACCAGGGCGCTGCAGGAACGACCCGGCGACCGTGAGCTACAGCGTGATCTCGAACGCGCCAAGCTGCGTTCCGCGCTGCACCACTACTCTCAGGGGCGCCGCCAGGGCAGCCTCGGCAACTACGACGAAGCGCTCCTCGAGTATCAGATCGCGATCGAGATGAACCCCGAGAGCGGAGAGATCCAGGACGCCCTCCGCAACATGCGACACACTGTCCAGACCAGGCTCATCGCACGCGCGGAGGGGCAGACCGAGCTCGAGGCGCTGGTCGAACGCACCCGCACTCTGCCCCCGGTTGGCCTCGAACTGCCGGAGAGTGTCCTCCCCGACTCGCTCGTGTTTCGAGAATCGAGCACACG
>JASLOY010000532.1 GCA_030745255.1 Vicinamibacterales bacterium | reverse complement strand
AGGGGGATGCCCGGTGTCGTCTGGGTCGGCGGCGGGTCCGGCGGCCTTGGCTTCGCTCTGGCTTCAACGACGACCGGGACCGGTCGCCACACCTGCCGTCGCCGCAGCCGCTCGAGGAGCGCGCGTTCGCGTTCCAGCGCCGCGTCCAGCTGGGACTGATAGTCGGAAACCGACGGAGCACCTGACTCCGATGGCGTCGAAACCGGTTCGACGTGCGGCAGGTCCGCATTGGTATACACCTTCGTCGGTGGATTCTGACGCTCGCGCATCTCGCGTGCCAACTGCGCCACTTCGACGAGGGACTGTGCTCGAGCTGGGAGACTGGTGTGGCTGAATGCCACAATGAGAATCGCACCACCGAGCCTCGAGAATCGACGACACACCACGGGCACCCTCCACCGAGGTCGGGCACGGGCTACCGGATCGCACAACTCAGGCTCAGCATAAGTCTACCCGATTCCATCCATTAGATCAGACGGTGTCGGCCCTGAGGAGGCTCTGACGCTGGTCACCGTCGAAGCAGATCCAGCGGGGACAACACGTCACGGAGCGGAAGGAGCTGAGCAAGTGATTGACATATATCTAACTTTATATTTTGATATATAGAAATTAAGTATTACCAGTTCTGGATCTGTTTGTTTCCATGCATCGAAAAGTTCGATTCTCAGCTGCGCCTGTGGTCGGAAGGCTCGCGATGGCCGCGCTCATGGCAGGACTGGTTGTCCCGGTCACCACTGCCCAGACGCGTACCGAATCACCGAATGTGAGTGAGCAGAACATCTTTGGTGAATTGACCGAATGGGCGGCTGGAGGTTGGCGGCTCGGCGATTCGGCGATCCGTTCCAGCTTCGGCATGCCAGCGGCTCCAGCACTTCGACTCGAGCGTTCCGTCGTTCAGAAGCGAACCCAGACGCTCTCGGCGTCGTCACCGAGTGCGATCTCGGGGTACATGGACTTCCATTTCAACAACGTTGAGGATCAGGACGCCACGCTCGATTTTCATCGGTTCGTCTTGCTGTTCACGCACAGCTTCTCAGATCGGGTCCGGTTTGTCTCCGAGCTCGAGCTGGAGCATGCCTTCGTCGAGGGGCTCGAAGAGGCAGGGGAGCTCGAGCTCGAACAGGCGTACATCGACTTTCTCGTCTCCCGCGAGCTGAACTTTCGCGCCGGGATGCTCCTGGTGCCGGTCGGCATCATCAATGAGCGGCACGAGCCGCCGGTGTATCACGGCGTCGAGCGGCCGTTCGTCGACTCGGTCATCGTGCCGAGCACGTGGTTCGAGGCGGGCGCCGGCGTGCACGGTGAAGTGGGGCGTGGTTTCCGGTACCGGGCCTACGTGATGGCGCCGCTCGATGCCGCTGGCTTCAGCGCCGACGAGGGGCTTCGTGGCGGACGGCAGAAAGGGGCACAGGCGAACGTCCGGAACGCGGCCACCACCGGTCGAGTCGAGTATGTGGGCGTGCCCGGGCTCTGGGCCGGCGCCAGCTTCTGGCGTGGCAAGACCGGATTCCGCTTTCCCCGGGTCGAGACCCAGGTGACGATGGCGGAGGTCGATGCCCGCTACCGGGTTGGCGAGCTCGAAGCGCGCGCGCAGTATGCCCATTCCTGGCTCGACGGGATGGGGGAGCTCAACCGGACACTGCAGCGGACCATCGGCGTCAGTCCAAACATCGCGCGTCAGATCCGTGGGTTCTACCTGGAGGCTTCCTATTTCGTTCTGCCGCATCCGGCACCGCGTGAGGCAGCGGTGTTCGTGCGTTACGAGAACTTCGACACGCAATTTCGGATGCCGGGTGGCTTCGAACCGCTTCCGCAGTTCGACCGCGACGCCTGGATGGTCGGGTTCTCGTACTACCCGGACCCGGACGTGGTGCTCAAGCTCGACTACTCGATTGTCGGGAATCAGAGTGAAGTGGTCACAGCGCCAAACTCGCTCAACATCGGACTCGGATGGTGGTTCTAGCAGGCTGTCGTCAAGCGCTAGCCTGCGGGCTTCAGGCTACGGGCATCAGGCGTGGCGCTGGCCTTCCCGCCTCCGCCAAGGCTATGACGGGCAGGCAGGCCTGCGAAACAGCGGTTCTCGCATCCGTCGACGGGGTGGACACGGCTCGGGGGAAACAGATGCAGGGAAGAGTGAAGTTAGGGACGGCGCTTGGCGGGCTGGTGCTGCTGGTCGGTCTTGGCAGCGTTGCAGCTCAGGAGCGGCAGGTCGTCGAGATGGTGGCCGAGCGGTTCAGTTTCACCCCGTCTCGCATCGACGTTCCGGTCGGAACCACGGTCGAGATCCACATTCGTAGCGAAGACACCGATCACGGGTTCCACATCGTGGATGGCGACACCGTTATCATCCCGAAACGGCGGCGCGGCGAAGCGGTGGTCGTATTCGAGGCGGTCGAACCGGGCGAGTACCGGTTCGAGTGCGCGAAGCTGTGTGGTGCCGGTCACAACTTCATGAACGGCGAGATCATCGTGACCGCGCCCGATACGCCCGATGGGCTCGAAGGGGACAGGGCCGGTGACGAGAACGACGACCGAGCAGAGGGCGATGACTCGTAGCGTCGTTGCCGCGCTCGTCACTGCCGGCGCGCTGTTCGGCGGTTCGCCAGCCGCGCAATCGCCCCCGGCCCCTGGCGATCCGCTGCCCGGATTGACCCCGGTGGAGTTCGAGCTGTTCAGCATCGGCCTCGAGGACTTTCTCGAGGTGGAGGACGCCGAGGAGGGGCTGGGACCGGCCTACAACGGGACCAGCTGTGGCGGGTGTCACAACGTGCCGGCGGTCGGGGGCATCTCTCCGGTCGCCGAGCTGCGTGCCGGCATGGTCGACGCTGCAGGCAACTACTCGGACTTCGACCCGGTTGCCGGATCCCTGTTCCAGCTGTTTTCCATTCCTACCCATGGTTGTCAGGTCGTGATACCGGCCGAGGCCAATGTCATTGCGCGCCGTGTGCCGATCCCGGTGTTCGGTGGTGGATTGGTCGAAGCGATACCGGACGACACA
>JASLOY010000531.1 GCA_030745255.1 Vicinamibacterales bacterium | reverse complement strand
CGCCCGCAATCCCGGCATGTGGGCTTTTTTTCTGGGATGTAACCGAAACACGCGGTGTGTCGTGCTCGACCTCACGCGCGCGAGCGCTCGAGCGGCGCTGTGGCGGCTGATTGACGGGGCCGATCTGTTCGTTCACACCATCAGACCACAGAAGATAGCGGGGCTGGGGTTCACACCGGCCGCGGTGCTGGAACGCAATCCCCGCATCGTCTATGGCGGTCTTCACGGGTATCTGGAGGAGGGTCCCTATGGCGGACGTCCGGCGTACGATGATGTCATTCAAGGCCAGTCGGGCATCGCGGGACTCTTCACCGAACGCGACGGCGCGCCGCATTTGGTCCCGTCGGCGATCGCCGACAAGAACGCGGCCCTGATTGCATCCAGCGGTCTGGTGGCCGCCTACGTGCAGCGCCTGCGAACCGGCAAGGGGCTCTATGTGGAATGCTCGATGTTCGAGGGACTGGTCAGCTACAACCTGGTCGAAAACCAGTACGGGGGAATCTTCTCTCCCCACGAGGGTGAGGCCGGCTATCCGCGGACCTTGTCGCCGCACCGCCGCCCGCACCAGACACTGGACGGGCACCTCTGCATGCTCGCCTTCACCGATCTGCAGTGGCGTGCCTTCTGGAAGCTTGCCGGAACCCCCGAGGCTGCCGATGATCCGCGGTTTGCCACGATGCCTGAGCGCAATCGCAACATCGGCGCACTCTACGAGGCGGCGAGCAAGATTATCGCCACTCGCGGCACAGCGGAGTGGTTGGAGCTCTTCGAGAAAGCGGACATTCCCGCCGGTCCTATCAATGGCCTGGCGGACTTGCGACACGACCCGCATCTGAACGCAATCGGGTTCTTTCGGCCTTTTGATCATCCCACCGAGGGCCGGATGGAAATCCCGGACACACCGTATCGTTTCGACGGTCAATCGCTTCCCGTGCGCCGCGGCCAGCCGTGCCTTGGAGAACACAGTCGCGAGGTGTTGGCCGAGGTCGGCATGAGCGAGGATGACATCGATGCTGCGCTCGGTGACACAGATGAGAGCCAGGCGTGAAGGTGATGCAGATCGAAAGCGACTGGGCCGCGCCGATCTTCAGGAATGCCTCGAGGAGGTGGCGGGTCTTCCGCGTCTCCTCGACATGGGACAATGCAACGATGCGTACGGCGCCGTTCAGGTAGCGCTGGGACTTGCCAAAGCGTTTGACTGCGGGGTCAACGAGCTGCCGCTGACGCTGGTAATTTCCTGGTTCGAGCAAAACGCTGTCGCGGTATTGTTTACGCTGCTGCACTTGGGGGTCAAAGGCATTCGGATTGGCCCGGCGGCGCCGGCGTTTGTCAGCCCAAACGTCTTCGAGCTTCTGCGAGAGAGCTTTGATATGAAGCTCGTTGAGAGTGAGCCGCCGCGCGAGGTGTTCGATTTTGCAGCTACGTGATAGGGGGACCACCGATGCGTATGCGCCAACTGCTGGCTGCCACCCTCGCGCTCCTCTTCGTCTGCTCGGCCGGAACCGCGGCCGGCCAGAATGAGAACTGGCAGGGCTATCCGACCACCGACTGGCCGCTCGCCGGCGGGCACTTTGGCCAGACCAGACACTCGTCGCTGACCCAGATCACTCCCGAGAACATCAGCCAGCTTGGTGGCGCCTGGGTGACAGAGCTGGGTGGCGGTGAGGTGTCGCGCTCAACCCCCGTGGTGCAGAACGGGCTGATGTTTCTGAGCACCGGAGCCGGCATCCGTGCGCTCGACGCGGCGACCGGTGAACAGCGGTGGCAGTTTTCGGCGCCAGTGGGTCGCATGAACAAAGGGGTCGCGCTCGGCTCCGGCCTCGTGTTCGCCGGGCTCGGCGACGCCCGGCTGGTGGCGCTCGACCAGCAGACCGGCGAGCAGGTCTGGGACCATCTGGTCGGCCTCGAGGGGCAGGTCGGCCAGTGGATACCGGCGCCGGCCACCTACGCCGAGGGCCTGGTGATCACCGGCATGGCCAACGGCGACAGCTTTCTGCGCGGTCGGGTCGCCGCGCTCGACGCCCGCACCGGCGAGCGGAAGTGGCTCTTCGAGGTGATCCCGGCTCCCGGCGAGCTCGGGGCCGACAGCTGGCCGACCGACAGCAACGTCTGGCGCTGGGGTGGCGGTGGGGTCTGGATGACGCCCACCGTCGACGTCGACCTCGGGATGCTCTACGTGGGAACCGGGAACGCGGTGCCGATGTGGGGTGGCGAGCTGCGAGCCGGCGACAACCTGTTCTCGGTGTCGGTCGTGGCGCTCGATCTCCACACCGGCGAGTACAAGTGGCACCAGCAGCTCGTGCACCACGACATCTGGGAGCACGACCTCGGCACGCCGCTGATCGTGTATGACGCCACCGTCGAGGGTGAGCACCGGAAGGCGGTGGCCGCCATGCGAACCGACGGCTATCTCTTCATGCTGGACGCCGGGTCCGGTGAACCGATCTTTCCCATTGAGGAACGCGAGGTGCCGCAGGACGACTTCCTGCAGACCTCGGCCACGCAGCCCTTCCCGGTCGGCGCCGACAAGATCGGGCCGAACTGTGTCGAAGCGGACCTGGTCCCGGAAGGGTTCGAAACCGGCTGCTACTACGACCCGATCGGCCCAGATCAGCCGAACGTGTTCATGCCGCACATGAACATGCGGTTCGCGCCGATGGCCTTCAGCCCGCTGACCGGCTACTTCTACGGCACCGCCTGTGTCTATCCCAAGTGGATCAAGCGTCCGCGCACGCCCTGGTTCTTCTCCAATACCGTGGTGCGCGTGGCGGGTGTGAAGCAGTACGGCTTCCACGTGGCCCTCGACAGCCGAACCAACACGATCGCCTGGCAGCACCGAGTGCCCTACTCCGACTGCAACGGCAGCGGCGCCATGACCACGGCGAGCGGCCTCATGTTCCATGCCGAGGCCGACGGCAACATCGGCGCCTACGACCAGCGGACGGGCGACCCGCTGTGGCAGTTCCAGACCGGGCAGATCGGGGTGCCGAGTCCCAACG
>JASLOY010000530.1 GCA_030745255.1 Vicinamibacterales bacterium | reverse complement strand
GGCCGGTGCTGGCTCTGCACGTGAAGAACGAGTTCACCCGTTTTGTGATCGGATCGATCGAGAGCGGAACCAGGCAGGTGGGTCTGGGCCCGGACAGAGAGGGACCGCACGGGCTGCTGCCGCCGCTGCAGCGGGAGTCGCTGGCGTTCAGCCGACCGGACGAGGCTGGGTTGCAGTGGACGATCGACATGGACCGGTTCGAGCAGGACGCCTGGATCAACTGGCAGCAGCTGAACACCGAACAGAATCGGGAGCTGTTCGACGCCGGGGTCCGGGGACGGCGTGGTGTCAAGCTGGGCCTACCGGCCTGGGTGACCTATGAGTTCCACGTCGTGCATCAAGGTGGACAGCTGTTCGATTCGGGCCCGGTAGGCGACAGCTGGGCGGGTGGACCGGGGCTGACGGTGGAGCTGCCGGCCGGCGTCTTCGACAGCCAGACCGCCGAGATACACGGCTTGGTGTCGCGCGACGTGCCAGATCGCGCGACGATGAACGACGCGGGCACCGGCTTCGGTCTATTCACGCGCTATGCGGCCGAAAAAGCCGGCTGGCGCGCGCATGTCATCGCCTGGCGCGCCCGCGACTTCGTCAAGCGCGAGGGCGACGACAACTATGGCTCGCTCCGCGAGGACGGTCGTCTGATCAGCCTGCGGCACTACTTCGAGACCGGGCTGACGCGCACCTATTATCCGGCCGAGGAAGTCGGGATCGAGTTCTCCGCCCGCTTTCACCGAGTGGACACCTATCAGGACTATTCATATCGGATTCTGGCCAAGGTGGACTTCGACATGCCGCTAAAAGTTCCCGCGCGCAGCCCGTAGACGTCGGCGAGGCGCACCAGCCCTTTGCGTCCCGGTCTCCTACCTCCTGCCACCTGGCTGGAATTTCAATACGATATAATCCGCCCGCTCGACCACTGCCATGAAACGCCTTGCCCCGATTCTCGCCCTTGGAGTGCTACTTCTGGCGTTCGCCGGTCCGCTCGCCGCACAGCGCCGGGTGGCCTCCATCGACGCCCAGCAGGGTCGCGCCGACAACCCGTTCACCACCGACGAGGACGTGTCGGCCGGCCAGGAGAACTTCGTTTCGCGGTGCGCGAGCTGCCACGGTTTCGATGGCACCGGCAATCGCGGACCCGATCTGACGAGCGGCATCTTCCGGCACGGCAATAGCGATCGGGCCCTGTTTCTGAACATCCTGAACGGCATCACCGGCACCGGGATGCCCTCGGTCCGCCTGTCCGACAAGGAGATGTGGCAGATTGTCGCCTACGTGCGGTCTCTCAGCCGGGTCAGCGGACCCGTCGACGGCGATCCGAGGGCGGGACGCCAGGTGTACGAGCGGGCGGCATGCGAGCGCTGCCACTGGATCGACGGCAACGGCGGACGGCTCGGCCCTGAGTTGACGGCGGTCGGCTGGCGCCGCTCGGCCACGCATCTGCGAGCCTCCCTGCTCGACCCGAACGACGATATCGACGCCGCCTACCGCCAGGTGACGGTGCAACCGCGCGGTGGCGAGGCCGTCCGGGGCATCCTGCGCAACGAGGACAGCTTCTCGATCCAGTTGATCGACAGCCGCGAGGAGCTCCGATCGTTCGCCAAGACGGACCTGACCGGCATCGATCGAAGCGGCGGGTCGTTGATGCCGGCCCTCACGGGACGATTCGGCGACGACGAGGTGACAAACCTCGTGGCGTATCTCGCCTCGCTCAGACCGGAATGACGGAGACACTCCATGCGGATCGGTAACGCGGCGGTTCGAACACTCACGTACCTGTCGCTGCTCGTGGCAGCGCCAGCCGGGGCGCAGGTGACGACCGACATGCTGGTCGGCGCGGCAGAGCGACCCGGCGACTGGGTGACCTATTCGGGGCAGTACAACAGCCAACGGTTTAGCCGGCTCGGCCAGATCAACCAGGACACGGTTGGTGATCTGGAGCTGGCCTGGGTGCGGCAGCTCAACACGCTCGGCCAGGCGCAGACCTCGCCGCTCGTCGTCGACGGCGTGATGTATGTGACGACGCCAGAGAACGAGGTGCTGGCGCTCGATGCCGAGACCGGGCAGGTGTTCTGGTCGTATATCCACCCGCTCGAGGACGTGCTGACACTGTGCTGCGGTAAGCAGAGCCGCGGGGTCGCGATACTCGGCGACACCCTGTTTCTGGCGACATTGGACGCCCACCTGGTGGCGCTCGACGCCGCCACCGGTAACGTGGTGTGGAACACCGTGGTCGCGAGCCATCTCGACGGCTACAGCATGACGGCGGCGCCCCTGGTGGTGAACGATCTGGTCATCACCGGCATCGCCGGCGGCGAGTTCGGCATTCGCGGGTTCGTGGACGCGCACGACGCCAAAACCGGCGAACGCCGGTGGCGCGCCTACATGATTCCGGGCGAGGGCGAACCGGGAAACGACACATGGGAGGGCGATTCCTGGAAGACCGGTGGCGCGTCGACTTGGCAGATCGGCGCCTTCGACCCCGCCCTGAACCTGATCTACTGGGGCGTCGGAAACCCGGGTCCGGACTGGAACGGCGAAGTGCGGTTGGGCGACAACCTGTACTCGGACAGCGTCGTGGCGCTAGATGCCGACACCGGCGACATCCGCTGGCACTTCCAGTTCACGCCGCACGACGTGCACGACTGGGACGCCTGTCAGATCCCGGTGCTGGTCGACGCGGTCTGGGAAGGACAGCCCCGGAAGCTGATGTACTGGGCCAATCGGAACGCGTTCTTTTACGTGCTCGACCGCGAGACAGGCGAGTTCCTGTCGGCGTTCGAGTTCGCCGAGCAGACGTGGGCCCAGCGAATCGACGAGAACGGGCGGCCGGTGCGGGTACCCAACATGGAGCCGTCGCGCGAAGGCACCTACGTCGTCCCGGAAGTCACCGGCGCGTCGAACTGGTGGTCACCCTCCTACAGCCCGGACACCGGGCTGTTCTACCTGATGGCCTATGACGGGGGCGCTCTGTACTTCACCGCCGAGGCGGAGTACGAGGCGGGCC
>JASLOY010000052.1:286-12357 GCA_030745255.1 Vicinamibacterales bacterium | reverse complement strand
ATCAGGACCTCGTCGGCCGGTCCCAGGGGTCTCGCCACGTCGTTGCGGGCCGGCACCGGTGCCGGTCCGTTGGCCTGGGTCGGCTGGGTCTGGCCTATCGCCCGCGAGTTGGGCGCGACACCCGATGCCAGCAGCCCGGCCAGCATGCCAACCGCGCCGATCCACCGCACTGATGTGGGTCCGTTGATTCGTCGTGTCATGAACTACTTCCTTCGAGATGATCTACGGTACGCCGATCGGTGAGTTCCGGAGACGACGCATTGTAGCGTGGCGTCACCAGGCTGCGTGTGTCGGCGTCAACCCATCTGACTCCATATTCGTGGGAGAATCACGCAACATGTCCATCACAGTGTCCAACCGAGGTGCTCCGTCGACCGCTGCCCTCGTCGTGGCGCTGGCGGCCCTTGCTGGCCCCGCCAGCTCGGTTCCAGCCCAGGCGCAACAGGCGCCCCACTTCGAGGTCGACGTGTCCTGGCCAACCCTGCCGATGGGCGACCGCTGGCTGACGGGCGGGCTCGGCGGGATGTGCATCGACGGCCGGGATCATGTGTTTCTGCTCAACCGACAAAACGTGGTGGCCGCCGACCTGGATGGCTCGCGGCTGGCACCGCCGGTGATCGAGCTCGACCCGGACGGCAACGTCGTCCGTGGCTGGGGCGACCCGGAGCGGCTGGGCTCGCGGCTTCACGATTGCCACGTCGATGACGAGGGCAACATCTGGATCGTCGCCGCCGGCACCGGTTACGTACAGAAATATTCGAACGACGGCAGCGAGCTGCTGATGCAGATTGGGGAGACCGGCCGGTACGACTCGTCGGACGGCACGCGCCGGGGCCGTCCCCTGAACTCGGACCGCGCCAGTTTCTTCCTACCGGCCGCCATCGACGTGGATGCCGCGACGGGCGACATCTACGTGGCAGATGGGGAGCTGCCGGGCGGCAACCAGCGGATTGCCGTGCTCGACCGCTCCGGACGATTCCTCCGCCAATGGGCCCTCGCACGCACGCCGGCGGAAGCGGACATCACGCCGCTCCCCCACTGTCTCCGAGTGTCCAACGACGGGCTGGTGTATGTATGCGACCGACAGGCGGACCGCATCCAGGTGTTCGA
This sequence comes from Vicinamibacterales bacterium, assembly GCA_030745255.1. Classification (GTDB taxonomy): domain Bacteria; phylum Acidobacteriota; class Vicinamibacteria; order Vicinamibacterales; family UBA8438; genus NP936. The sequence continues at coordinate 11,247 of JASLOY010000052.1, read as the reverse complement.
CCGGATGGGCGCCTTCGTGCGCAACATCGACGTGCCCTGGCAACCGCTTACGCCGCGCGACAGTGAGCGCACCGGCACACGGGGAGCGGCGACCGTTCTGGCGCTCTCCGCCGATGCCGAGCAGCGCTTCCTGTTCGTGGTAAACCAGAACAGCGTGATGATTGATGTGCTGGACCGCCGCACTGGGCGGGTGCTGTCGAGCTTCGGGGGAGGCCCGGGACGCTACCCAACGCAGTTCACCTTGCCGCATGGCATCGGCGTCGACTCGGCCGGTAACGTCTATGTGGCCGAGCAGGAAGGTCGGCGCATCCAGAAGTTCAGGGTCGTCGCGCCTTAGTCGGTTGGGTCGAACCGCATGGACACTGTCAGCCGTCGTTGTGATCAGTCGACTGGCACGCCCGCGTTCAGCTCCTCGGTCCAGTTGAGGACGACCCTGAGTTGCGGGGCAGGTCCGAGCTGTTCGCGCTGGATCATGACGAACGTCTCGCCGTCTGGAAACACATCGTACTGCGGAAGACCGACCAGGGGCGGGGTCGCGAGATAATTGCCGACCTCCAGAACCATTCGCGGAGGAGAAATCTCGTCAGCCCCGACCTCCACGCTCATCAGTCGACTTCCGGAACGAAAAAACAGTTCGCGGCTCTGAGGCGACCATACCGGCTCCCGGCCTCCGTCGGTCGAGACCACGTCGCGCCCACCGGGCCCAGGATACCGCTGAACGTGCACCTCGTCCCGACCAGATTCGCTCGAGACGTATGCCAGCCAATTGCCATCGGGCGAAAACTTCGCGGCCCGCTCGTTCGCACCGGTATCGGCCACCAGGTCAGTCCTTCCATCTTCGGCGTGCCAGACCCAGATATCCCGAGCGGTATCGTTGCTCAACTCATACAGGGCCATCAGACGACCATCGCGAGACCAACCGGTCGGGAGCTGAGCCCGGTAGGTCGCCAACAAGGGCTGGGCGGGAGCGCTTTCGTCGGCAGGTATCGAGTAGACGTCCCACGACACCGCACCTGGGCGTCGGGAGGCGAACGAGAGACGGTCGTCATCGATCCACGACGGTAGGGTGTTGGTACCGACGCGCGTCAGTTGCCTGAGGACACCCCGCTCTACATCAACCACGTGGACATTACTATCGGTCTCGTCGATATTGACGGCCACTTGGCGTCCATCGGGCGAGACGGCCGGGTATTGATACCGACGCGCCGCTTCGGTCAGCCGAACCGGCGACCCGCCCTCACGGTTCACCGCAACGAGTCGTTGCACGGGCGCCGTACCCGAGACAAACGCGAGTGTCCCCTCATTCGACGCAGCAAATTGCGGGACGGGAACACCCACGACCTCCAGTTCGAGGAGATCGTCACCGACCTGGACCGGCGTCGACGCGAACGTGCGTCGGACTGGATCGAACTGAACCGCGTATAGGGCGCGCCCCCTTGCAAACACCAGATGTCCACTGGCCACATATCTGGCGCCGACGCCCCCGATGACGACCGGGTCGAGCCACTCCCACTGGCGAGTCTCGAGAGAGAGGATCGCCGGGCGAGACACTTCGTCCTCTGTTCTCACCGTGAAGAGCAGCTCTCGGTCGCCAGGCAAGAACTGCGGGCTGAGGTGGGTGACCTCGTCACGCTCGGTGTCAGGAACTGTCAGTGACACCGCGGGAGCGTTTCCAGCTTCGGAAACGCTCATGAGCCCGGCCGAACCCGCGGCGAACACAATCGTGCCGCCGCCCCAGGTCGCACCCGGGCTGCTGGGGGAAAGCGACGGTACGTCGGCAACATGCAGGGGTGGGCCACTGGCGATGGGCATCCTCCACAACGCAGCCTCTTTGACAAAACCCACCCACTCGCCATCTGGCGAAAAGAACGGCGTGTGGGCCCCTTCGCTGCCTGGCAGCGGCGTCATCTCGAAGGCGTCAGTGTCACGCACATACAACTGGGCAAAATCGTCCCGCTGTGAATCGGCTCGAAACACCAGGCGCGAACCATCGGGAGACACGGCAATCGACGGAAACTGCTCCATCGCGAGTGTCTCTCCGGCAGGAAAAGCCACGTCGAAGCGCGCGGCCTCCGGTGCGGCTATCTGAGACGGCGCCATCAGGTTCCAGACCATCACACTCGCCGCGGCAGTGAGAAGTGCCGCTGCCAGGGCCCAGGATGCGTGAGACCGGCGATTCGCGGCTGCTTGCTCCTGTTCGCCAGTCGCATCCTCTGCAATCCAGCGAAGCTGCGTCAGCAGATCGCGGGTACTTTGCCAGCGTTCGTCGGGGTCCTTCGCCAGACAGCGACGAACGAGTCGATCGAGTGCCGTTGGCACGATCGCCGCCAGCTCACCCATCGGTTTCGGTTCACTGTGCAAGATGGCCCCGATCAGGCTGGCCTGGCTCCTTCCTTCGAACGCCTTCCTTCCGGTGACCATTTCGTAGAGGACGGCCCCGAATCCGAAGATGTCGGTGCGGGCATCGATGTTTCGCCCTTCAACCTGCTCTGGAGCCATGTACTGGAAGGTTCCGAGGATGGCTCCTCCCGCCGTGAGCGGCAGATCCAGGGTCGGCTGTTCGGCCCTGTGCTCGGGCGTTGCGCCCGAGCTTCGGTGATCCAGCTCGGCGACGCGGTCATCGAGGAATCGCGTCGCTTCGATACCAGGATCGCGAAGCTTCGCCAGCCCAAAATCGAGCAGCTTCGCCCGTGAACGATCCAACATGATGTTGCCCGGCTTCATGTCGCGATGTACGACACCGCGCTGATGAGCCGCGTCCAGCGCGTCGGCAACCTCGATGGCGATCTGCAGCGCCTGGTCCAGCGGTAGCGCGCCCCGCGCCAATCGCTGAGTCAACGTCTTCCCATCGAGATACTCCATCACCAGGAAATCGACGCCGCCTTGGCTCCCGATGTCGTGGAGGGTGCAAATGTGAGGGTGGTTCAACGCGGCAACCGTGCGCGCCTCGCGCTCGAATCGCTGCTTCAGACCCAAGTCCGAGGCGACGTCGTGGGACAGCACCTTGATGGCAACGGTGCGATGCAGGCGTGTGTCTGTGGCCTTGTAGACCTCCCCCATCCCGCCCTGGCCGACTTTGGCGGCGACCTCATACGGACCCAACCGGGTGCCGGGTTTCAGTGACATGGCGAGTGGGAAACGGGCCAAGTATACAGGGCGGCGGTGAGGAGTAGAAATGTCAGGTGCGGCGACCGTGATCGGCATCACGGCAGCGGCGTGACCAGCGTCAACGCTCAGACGCAGCGAGGGGACCTACGCTTGGAGAGAGGAGCAGGCTCACCATGCAACGTTTCCTGACGGCACTCGTCGTGATCACCGCAACCCTCGCGCTGATGTTCTTCTTCACCAGCACGCTCGAATCGAACCTAGGCACGGTCGTGTTCGCCCGCAGAAGCCTCCCCGCCGTCGTCAGCTACCTGCCCCACTGGCATCCGGGCGCGGATCTCCTGCCCAAGGCGGAAGCCCTGTTCCAACAGATTCGCGTGGCGGCTCGAACCTGGATCGAGTCCGAGCGGTCGGCTCAGGACCAACCGCAGGAGCCCGATCAGGACGAAGACGCCGACACGACCACACGGAAGCCAATGACGCCGGCATTGTAGTCGGCCGCGGCCCGCCCGCGGCGTGCCGCACGGACGAAGCCCCCGCCCATGTCAAACGACCCGCTTCGCACTGCTCGCTCAGAAGACGCGCTGGCGGCCTCACGCTCATCGTCGGCACGATAGGGATAGTCGAGCGGCAGGCTGCGGGTCCACTCCCTCACGTTGCCCGCCACATCCATCAGCCCGAACGGGCTCGCCCCGGCCGGATAGCTCCCGACCGGCCTTGGCCCCTCCGTGCCGCCATAGTTTGCCCGCGTCGCATCCGGGCGGTTCCCCCACGGGTAGCGCCGCCCGTCAGTCCCCCGCGCTGCTTTCTCCCACTCCGCCTCGCTCGGCAGATTCACACGCCAGTGCGGCCCGCCATTGCCTCCACGCAAGCGACGCACCAGGACTGATGGCGTCCCGGTCCAGTCGCGCAACGTCTCGGTCAGCCAGGCGCAGTAGGCCATCGCGTCGTTCCAGGTCACGTTCCGGACCGGATAATCCTCAGGCCCTTCGAGGCTACTGAGGTCGTCTGGCGCATAGCCGGCATCGGCCACAAACGCAGCGAACTGCGCCACGGTGACCTCGTATTTGCCGATGAAGTACGCCGGCAGCGTCACCGTGTGCTGCGGCCGCTCGTTCTCGTCGGCCTGCGCGTCCTGCCTGTCGCTCCCCATCGTGAACGGCCCGGCGGGAATCTCGATGAAACCGAGGAGCGGGTCGCCTGGGAGGCCCCACGGATTGGTCCGCGCACCCATTCGCGCTGGTGGGTGGTTCAGACCATCCGTGAAGACGCGCAGTGTCGGTATCCGCTGCGCGGGATGATGGGCCGGCGGCTCGACGAGCATCACCACCACCATGACGGCCGCGACCACTGGCGCCGCCGCACTCAAGGTACGGAGCATCGTCTCCTCCGTCTGGCGGCGGACGGCCCGCCGCACGTGCCAACAGGCAAGAACTAACTGAATTATAGCTGCGTGTCACCATCTCTCTTCGATGACATGCCGGCGTGAAGCGCTGGTGCTTGCGACAGTCCAGGCGGCAGTGGTAGGTTTGCGCCTCTAGTGGCGAACGCGTCCCCCCCGACTGCGGCAGGCGGTCTGACAGTCTTCTTTCCCGCCTATAACGACGCCGGCACGATCTCCAGCATGGTGATCGACGCGGTGCTTGCGGCACGCCAGGTGACCGATGATTTCGAGGTGGTGGTGGTCAACGACGGCAGCCGGGACGCGACTGCCGAGGTGCTCGAGGAGCTGTCGCAGATGTACCCGGCGCTCCGCGTGGTCGAACATCCCGAAAACCGAGGCTACGGCGCCGCGCTGCGAACCGGGTTCGCATCAGCCACGAAGGAGTTCGTGTTCTATACCGATGGCGACGCCCAGTACGACCCGCGGGAGCTGGTCGATCTCTGGTCACACATGACACCAGAAGTCGATCTCGTCAATGGCTACAAGATCAGCCGCTCGGACCCGCTCCACCGGATCGTCATCGGGCGACTCTATCACCACACGGTCAAGCTGCTCTTTGGCCTGAAGGTGCGCGACGTCGATTGCGACTTCCGGTTGATGCGGCGGTCGATCTTCGAGCGGGTCCATCTAGAGAAGAGCAGCGGTGTGATCTGCCTGGAGCTGATGAAGAAGGTCCAAGATGCCCGCTGCCGGATCGTCGAAGCTCCGGTGCATCATTTTCACCGCGCCTACGGGACGTCGCAGTTCTTCAACGTGCGCCGCATCGTGCGCACCCTGTTCGACATCCTGAAGCTCTGGGTCGCGCTGGTCTGGCGCAAGACGCATCTGACGACGCAGTCGCCGCTGGGGCGGCCGCAGGGCGCCAAGGAGGGAGCAGCGGTCTCACAAGGGACAGGAGACAGGAGACAGGAGACAGGAGACACCTAGCGGGTCGTCGGCTTCCGCGCCATTGCAAGCAACGAGCTGCCGCACGGCAGGTCGATGTGCCGAACGATCGCGGCCTCGAGCGCCAGCATCCGATCGAGCAGCGCATTGATTGGACGCGCAGGCACCTGGATCTCCTGTTCGGCGTCCTCTTCCGGCGCCAGTCCGAGCACCCGGTGAGCCAGCCGCAACGGAAGCAGGATCGGCAGCATGGCCGCATTGCTGTAGGTCAGACGCTCGACGACGAAGCCGGGGTGTTCGAGCACCGCCCGCAGTCCCCCTGCGGTATAACGACGAAGCTCATGCGACAGCACCGAGTGATTCCCGGCAAGCACCGGCATCGCGGCGACGTTGACGATGACGCGTCCACCGGGCCGCAGCACGCGAAACATCTCGGAGACGGCCGCCCGCTCGTCAGGCGTCTCCAAACAGTAGAGGACATCGAACGAGGTCACCAGATCGAACTGGGCGTCACCAAACGGCAGCTGCGTCACCGTGGCCTGGCCCACAAGGCAGCCGGCGGCGCGGGCGCGCCGCAGGCCGGCCCATTCGCGTTCGACACCGCGAGCCGTCCCGAGCTCCGCCAGTACCGCCAGGTTGGCGCCGGTGCCACAGCCGCAGTCGAGTATCTCTGGTTGGCTGCACCCGGCCACGGCGCGCGCCAGAAGCGGGCGTACGAAGCGGCGCAGGCCACGAAACCAGAAATGACGGTGTTCGGCCCGCGCGGTGGCATCGAGCAGACGTTTCACCGGTTAGCTCACCACCGCTTCGGACGGGGCGACGCCGCCATCTCGTCGCGGACGCATGTGGCAGACTGACACGATCATCATGGATAGCGACAACCTGACATTTTACAAGGGCCGGCGTGTTCTGATCACGGGCGGGCTGGGTTTCATCGGCAGCAACCTGGCCGCGCGGCTGGTCGCGCTGGGTGCCGATGTCCTGCTCGTCGACTCGCTCGCGCCGGACTACGGCGGCAACCTCTTCAATATCGATGCGATCCAGACCGACGTCCGAGTGAACATCTCGGACGTGCGTGACGCCAGCTCCATGCAGTATCTGGTCAAGGACCGCGAGGTCATCTTCAATCTTGCCGGCCAGGTCAGCCACATCGACAGCATGCGCGACCCTTACACCGACCTCGAGATCAACTGCCGGAGCCAGCTGTCGATCCTGGAGGCGTGCCGCCAACACAACCCGGCCGTCAAGGTCGTCTTTGCCGGCACGCGTCAGATCTACGGCAAACCAGACTACCTCCCGGTGACTGAGGAACACTTGGTCCGGCCGATCGACGTCAACGGCATCAACAAGGCGGCCGGCGAGTACTACCACCTCGTCTACAACAACGTCTTCGGCATCCGCTCCTGCTCGTTGCGCCTGACCAATGTCTACGGACCGCGGCAGCTCATCAAGCACAACCGGCAGGGCTTCATCGGCTGGTTCATCCGGCTGGCCGTCGAGGACCAGGAAATTCAAATTTACGGCGATGGCTCGCAACTGCGCGACTTCGTCTTCGTCGACGACGTCGTCGAGGCATTTCTGTGCGCTGGCGCCTCGGACGCCTGTAACGGCGAGGTCTTCAACGTCGGCGGCAACGGCCCCGTGTCACTCAGCGACCTGGCGGATCTGCTGATCGATGTGGCGGGCACCGGTCGCGTCCGGTATGTCGAGTGGCCCGACGAGCACAAGTCGATCGACATCGGCGGGTTCTACGCAGACTCGACGAAGTTCATGCGCGCGGTCGGCTGGACCGGCCGGGTCGACCTGCGAGACGGGCTGACTCGCACAGTCGACTTCTACCGGCAACATCTGGATCGCTACGTGGACACTCCGCTCGACGCCGCCCAGGACGCCTCATGACGGCGTCGCCGATACCGTGGGTCGACTTGCGCCCCCGTGAGGATCGCGCGGCGGTCGACGCAGCCATTCGTCGGGTGCTCGACCGCGGCTGGTATGTGCTCGGGCCAGAGGTAGACGCCTTCGAGACAGAGTTCGCGCAGGCCACGTCGAGCGGGCAGACGATTGCCGTAGCCTCTGGCACCGACGCGCTGACGCTGATTCTCCGCGCCTTGGGAATCGGCCCGGGTGATGAGGTCATCACGACGGCGCTGTCGGCGGTATACACGGCCCAGGCGGTCATGATGTCGGGGGCGCGGCCGGTGTTCGCCGACATCGACCCCGAGCGGCTGACCCTCGACCCGGCGGCTGTGGCCACGCTAGTCGGGCCGCGGACCGCCGCCGTGATGCCGGTGCATCTGTACGGACAGCCGGCAGACCTGACGGCGATCAGGACGCTGACCCAGCGCCACGGACTGGCCCTGATCGAGGACTGCTGCCAGGCGCACCTGGGGACGTGCGACGGGGTGCCGGTCGGCACCACGGGTGACGCCGCCGCCTACAGCTTCTACCCGACCAAAAACCTTGGGGCCCTGGGCGATGGCGGCGCTGTATGTACCGGGAACGGCGAGCTGGCAGCGCGGATCCGGCGGCTCCGAAACGGCGGACAAACCGAACGGGACCAGCATACGGAACCGGCGAGCCACTCCAGACTCGACGAGCTCCAGGCCGCGGTGCTGCGTGCGCGGTTGCCACATCTGCGCGACTGGACGACACGTCGACGCGTGCTGGCCGGCCGCTATCGATCTGGGCTCGTCGGGTCGGCGGTGCGCGTACCGCCAGAGCTGGATGCCGGTCACGTGTATCACCTGTTCCCGATCAGAACCGCGGCACGAGATGCGCTCCGTGCGCACTTACGCGCGCAAGACATCGACACGCTCGTCCACTTTCCGGTGCCTATACCGGCGCAGCCGGCCTTCGCCACCACCACACCCCAGTCTTGCCCCCTAGCCGACGCGGTGTGCGACGAGCTGGTGTCGCTGCCGCTCTACCCGGGGCTCGACGATGCCGCGGTGGATCGTGTGTTGGCGGCGGTAGCGGACTGGTCGGGGCCCGATCGGGGTTGACGACGCCGGCCACGGCATCTGGGTGGTCTGAGGCGGAGCCTCGCTAGTACCGTGGGTCGTACATCAACCCGGCGAGATGATCGCTGATCGACTTGGGGCGCGCCGCACGCGCCAGGCCGGCCTCATAGGCGACCTCGGCGACCGCCGTGCCGATGGCCAGCGACACCTCCCGAATAGAGGACAGTGGCGGGTAGACCGCGCCGTCGACGAGATCCTCCAGCAGCACCAGATCGGCCAGGGCATGCGCGGCAGCCAGGAGCATCGCATCGGTCACCTCGGTGATCTCTGCGCCGACCACGCCGAGCCCGACACCCGGAAAGACATACGCGTTGTTCCCCTGCCCCGGCCGCCAACGCCTTCCACCCGGGAGCTCGAGCGGCGGAAAGGGGCTGCCACTCGCAAAAATGACCCGCCCGTCGGTCCACCGATGCGCCTGCTCGGCGGTGCACTCGGCGCGCGAGGTCGGGTTCGAGAGTGCGAAGAGGATGGGCCGCTCGTGCAGGCCGGCCATCTTCCCGACCACCTCTTCGGTGAATGTACCGCCGTGGCCCGTCGCCCCGATGAGCGCCTGCGGCCGATGCGTCTCGATCGCCTCGAGGAGCCCCATCGGGGGCTGGTCGACGGCGTAGCGTCGCTTGTGTGCGGCCACCTGCGCCCGCGAGCGCACGACGAGTCCGCCGCTGTCGACGAACCAGAACCGGCTGCGGGCCTCCGCCTCATCGAGCCCTTCCTCTCCCAGCGCCGCGACCACGAGATCGGCGATGCCGGTGGCGGCCGAGCCGGCGCCCAGGAACAGAATCCGGAGGTCCGACATCGCGGCGCCGCTGATCCGGGTCGCCGCATAAAGGCCGGCCAGCGCAACGGCGCCGGTGCCCTGGATGTCGTCATTGAAGCAGAGCACCCGATGCCTGAACCGCTCGAGCAGCACGAAGGCGTTCGGCGTCTGGAAATCCTCGAACTGGATCAGGGCCCGCGGAAAGGCGTCCTGGACCGCATCGACGAACTCCTCCACCAGCGCGTAATACGCGGCGCCCCGCAGACGCGGATGGCTACGTCCCAGATACAACGGGTCGTCGAGCAGCGTCTCGTTCTCGGTGCCGACGTCGAGCTGCACGGGCAGACAGCGCTCCGGGTCGATTCCAGCGCAGGCGGTATAGAGCGACAGCTTGCCGATCGGTATCCCCATGCCGTTGGCGCCCAGATCGCCAAGCCCGAGAATGCGCTCGCCATCGGTCACCACGATGACCCGGACGTCGCGCTCGGGCCAGTTGTCGAGCATCGCGCGCACGTGCCCGCGGTCTTCCGGGGTGACATAGAAGCCGCGCGGACGGCGAAAGATGTGCCCGAACTCGCTGCACGCCTGACCAACCGTCGGGGTGTAGACCAGCGGCATCACCTCGTCGATGTGGTCGCACACCAGCCGGTAGAACAGCCGCTCATTACGGTCCTGCAGCCCCATCAAGAAGATGTAACGCTCGAGGTCGGACTCCTTGCGGTGAAGATTCTCGAGGACACGGTGAACCTGATCTGTCTGGCTGTTGACCCGGTCAGGGAGGAGACCCCGTAGACCAAGAGCGTGACGCTCGTCCTCGGTGAAGGCCGTCCCCTTGTTGTGCGACGGATTGCGGAGCAAGTCGAAGCCGGTGGTCATGGGAACTCCTCGCGAAGGTTGATCGGACGGCACCCAGCCCCGGGGGAGTTGTGCCGGCCGGCACCCTATCATAGCGATGGTTGGGTCCACGGTCTCACGCCACGCCCTCTGATCGCACTACGATGAATGCAACACGATGAAGCCTCGCCGCGACTCCCCGTCCATGACCCTGCCCGAGCACCATGCGCATCTCTGGTGGGCGCGGCCGGAACGGTTCACCGATCCGGCGGAGCTGGCCCGGTACCGCGAGGTGTTGACCGATGACGAGCGCGTGAAGACCGACCGGTTCCGATTCGAGCGAGACCGACACACCTGTCTGATCACCCGCGTTCTGGCACGCACGACCCTCTCCCGCTACGGTAACGTGCCGCCGGAGCGATGGCGGTTCCGTGCCAACGACCACGGACGACCAGAGATCCTCGAGCCGGCGTCGCCGCTCCGGTTCAACCTGTCGCACACGAGCGGGCTCGCGGTGTGCGTGGTGAGCCGCGACCGCGAGGTAGGAGTCGATGTCGAAAGCCTTGAACGCGTGGGCCACTGGCTAGACCTGGCGGAGCGGTATTTCGCGCCGCGCGAGGCGGCTGCGCTCAGGCGCCTGGCTGCCGAGGAACAGCCGGCTCGGTTTCTCGAGTACTGGACCCTGAAGGAGTCCTACATCAAGGCCCGCGGGCTGGGTCTGGCCATTCCGCTGGCCGACTTCTCTTTTGACCTGCCGGCCGGGTCCCCGAACGACATCGCCATCCGGTTCACACCGGCCATCGACGATGCCTCGTCACGGTGGCAGTTCGGCCTGGGGCGACTTGGCGCAGGACACCTCATTGCAACCGCGGTCGAGCGGTCCGTGGGCGGTTCAGTCCGCGTCACCCTGCACGAA
>JASLOY010000052.1:0-276 GCA_030745255.1 Vicinamibacterales bacterium | reverse complement strand
TACCAGTGAAACACTGGACCGCCGGTCTGCGTGCGTGCCGCCGGTCCCGGCAGGATCTCGCGCAGATAGCCGTCGATGCCCCGTTCGCGCCGCCAGTGCCGCGGATAGCCCAGCGACACCTCCTCGAACCGCACCCCGTCAATCCAGTCGGTGGTGCGAATGTGCAGATGCCCGGCCACGACCACCATCGCCCGATACCGGGTGTGCCAGGTCTCGGTGCGGCGCGTCCCGCACCACAGCGAAAATCGGGGAATCGTGGGGATCCGCACCAGGTCC
>JASLOY010000529.1 GCA_030745255.1 Vicinamibacterales bacterium | reverse complement strand
GGAGACCAGCCGGGCCCCGTTCAACCGGGGCGCCCCAACCATCTACGAAGGCACGCTCTTCCGGGTGACCTACGACAACCGGCTGCTGGCGCTTGACATGGCCACCGGCGAGGAGCTGTGGAGCCGGCAGTTCGCCAATGCGGAGGAGGGTTACTACGCGACCGGGGCGCCGATCGTGGCGAACGGTGTGCTGATTTCAGGCATGTCCGGCGGCGAGTCGACCACCCGCGGATTTCTCGACGGCTGGGACCCGGACACCGGCGAGAAGCTGTGGCGGCGCCACACGATACCTGCACCGGGCGAGCCAGGGTTCGAGACCTGGCCGGAAACCGGCGACGCCTGGATGTACGGCGGCGGGCCGACCTGGCGTACCGGTTCCTACGACCCCGAGCTGGACCTGGTCTATTGGGGGACCGGCAACGCCGAGCCATATGACCCGGCGCCGCGCGAGGCGCTCGACAGCCTGTACACGTCCAGCGTGCTTGCGATCCGGCCAGCGACCGGTGAGATCGCCTGCTACTACCAGTACACGCCGAATGATGTGTACGACGTGGACGGCACCGACGAGCATCTGCTCGCCGACCTCGAGATCGATGGCGTGACCCGCAAGGTGATGATCCAGGCCAATAAGAACGGGTTCCTGTATGTCCTCGATCGCACCGACTGTACGCTGATTGCCGCGCACCCGTATGTGTTCGTCAACTGGGCGACCCACATCGACCTTGCGACCGGGCGGCCGGTGCTGACCGACCTCTACCGCGACTTCCTGGCCGGGGAGGAGGTGCCCATCTGGCCGTCGCGGGGCACCAACGCTGTGCCGATCGCGCGCGACCCGGCCACCGGGCTGGTCTACATCAACGGCTGGCACGTGCCGCGCATTCAACAGCTCGCGCCAGACAGGGAGGTCCGGATCGGTGGCAATTCCACCGGCGTGAACAACCGGTTCCCGGACGTCGAGCCGGGCGACCTGCTTGGCCACTTCATCGCGATGGACCCGCTGACCGGGGAGAAGGCGTGGGAGGTGCCGCTCACCGACTACCCGAGCGCCGCCGGGATGCTGGCGACCGGAGGCGGACTGGTGTTCACCGGGCTGCTGACTGGCGAGTTCCTCGCGCTGGACGCGGCGACCGGCGAGACTGTCTGGCAATTCCAGACCGGCTCGAGCGTGAACGCCACGGCGATCACCTACACCCACGAAGGCCGGCAGTACGTGACCGTCGCCTCTGGGCTCGGCGGTTTTCTGGCCAACCGCTACGCGGCCGCCGCGATGCCGACGGGCGGTTCGGTCTGGACGTTTGCACTGATGCGTTGATGCCCTGACGTCATGCCTTGATGCCCGAGTGATGGACCTCACCTCATCGCTTCTCTAGCCAAAGTCAGACCCCACGTACCGGATATGCCCTTGTACTCAGACTTCTGTCAGCGCTCAAGTCGTGGTCATCACAGCTTTTGGGACATTGACAGCTCGTGCCACGTGCATGGCGGATATTAGATCGTAAATCCTTTAACCGTATATGGTTACGTCGATGTTATTGCTTGACTTACCCGGTCGTTCCCACTACTCTGTCGTGGACCGGGGGAGGTCCAACTTTCTGCGAGGCGCAAATCGCGATGCCGAGTTCCATCCGCCGGGCCCTCAGCTTCATTCCGAATCCCGCGGTAATCACTGCGCTGACGTCACTTGTCGTGTTGTTGTGCGGGCAGGGTGACGTATCCGCCCAGGCACCCTCCGCGACCCCGCCGGCAGCCAGCTCGCGCGCGCTACTGGACCAGTATTGCGTGACGTGTCACAGCGACCGGCTCGAGACCGCGGGCTTGTCGCTCGAGCAGCTCGACACCGCCGATGTCCACGAGGGCGCCGAGGTCTGGGAAAAGGTCATCCGGAAGCTGCGTACCGGTTCCATGCCGCCGTCGACCAGGCCGCAGCCGCCGGCTGACGAGCGTGGATCGCTGGTGACCTGGCTGGAGACGGCGCTTGACCAAGCGGCCCAGGCCAATCCGAATCCGGGGCGCACCGAGACCTTGCGGCGTCTCAATCGCACCGAGTACGAGAACGCCATTCGCGACCTGCTGGCGCTCGACATTGACGCCAAGGCGCTGTTGCCGGCTGACGAGGCGGGATACGGGTTCGACAACGTCAACGTCGGCAACCTGTCGCCGGCCCTGCTGGATCGCTACATCTCCGCCGCCCAGAAGATCAGCCGGCTGGCGATCGGCAGCACGCTGACGTCGCTGCAGAGCGACGTCATTCGCGTGCCGGCCGATACCACCCAGGAAGAGCACGTGGCCGGACTGCCGATCGGCACGCGCGGCGGGCTGGCGACGACCTACACCTTCGCGCAGGACGGCGAGTACGACATCCAGATCCGGCTGGCGCGTAACCGGACCGGCAACATCGGTGGACTCCGCGGACGCGGCCTGCACACGGTGCAGCTGCTGCTCGACCGGATGCCGGTGGCGACCTACACGGTGCAGCGGCCGGAAGGTGGCGACGACACCTTCGCGGACGCGCATCTGAAGCTGCGGCTGCCGGTGACGGCAGGCCCGCACGAGGTGGCCGCCACGTTCTTGAAGGGCGGGGCGTCGCTGATGGAAACCGAGCGGCAGCCGCTGCTCTCGCATTTCAACGAACAGCGGCATCCCCGGCTGACGCCCGCCATCTATCAGGTGACCATCACCGGGCCCTACGACGCGCTGGGCGTCAGCGACACGCCGAGCCGCAGCCGCATCTTCACCTGCACGCCGGCTGACGACGGGGCCGAAGAGGCGTGCGCCCGGGAGATTCTCGCCACGCTGATGCGGCGCGCGTATCGGCGACCGATCGAGGCGGACGAGGTGGAGACCCCGCTGGGCTTCTACCGGGAAGCGCGGGCCGAGGGAGACTTCGAGACCGGCATCGGGAGCGCGCTCACGTCCATTCTGGTGAACCCGCAGTTCTTGTTCCGGGTGGAGCGGGATCCGGATGGTCAGGCGGGGCCATACCGGATCGGTGACCTCGAGCTGGCCA
>JASLOY010000528.1 GCA_030745255.1 Vicinamibacterales bacterium | reverse complement strand
GTGGGTTTCCTGATTGGGGCCGGACAGCTCCCGGACGGACTGCGCGAAGCACCGCGGGAGTTGGCCACCAAAGCAGAGGCGCTGTACCAGGAGGAGACCACGGTGACCGGCGCGCTCAACTTCGTGCGGAACCGGGTCTCAGACGGCGTTCGACGGGTGACCGGTTTCCTGGACGACTGACGGCGCCACATTGCCTTCCTCAGCCACCACATCGCAGCGCACACCCCATCAGTTCCACCGGATCGGTGGGTAAAGTTCCGCACCTAGGTCCTCCCTGTCTCCTGACCCGGTCGGACACCGTCAGAATCCTGCTGCGAAACGTCCGGTCGCCAGTACCCGGCCGGCAGGATCGATCCGTGCATTCAGTCTAGATGCGGGGGTGGACCATGAGAAGGCGGACCATCTCGGTGCTTGCCTGCGCCGTCTGGCTGCTGGCAACGAGCGTCGCGGCTCAGAGCGGGTACATCATGCTGGGGGTGCCCGTGCCACGTGGCGATGCCGAAGCAGGTCGGCACGCGTTTGGCGACCTCCGGTGCGTGACCTGCCACCGGCTCATCGCCGAACCGGACCTGACGGCGCCGACATCCGCCAATCTCGGTCCCGACCTGGGTGGCGTGCAGGCGGCAATGTCAACGAGCCGACTCGCCACCTCGATTCTGGTCCCGTCTCACACCATCAGCCGTGAGATCGACGCAGACCACCGACAACGCATGCTCGACACCGGCGGCTCGGCCATGGGCGACTTCACCGACGTGATGACGATTCGGCAGCTCGTTGATCTCATCGCATTCCTGCAGTCGCTCGGCGACCGGCCGTGACGGTCTGTTCGTGGATACCATTCAACGCGCACAGCGGTTCAGAAGCCTGCGGAAGCCGTCGGATTGACGGCGTGAATCAGCTTGACCACGTCGAGATAGACCGGTTCCACGCGCACATCGACGAACCCGGCCTGTCGGACATTGGACGGGGTGTCCCGGTTTAGCTCCGGTCCCAGGCGGCGCGTCAGCGGCGTCATCAGATGCAGCATCAAACCGAACGGGAACCACCGACTCCCGGTGTGCTCGAACATCCCGATTGTCCCGCCCGGCTTGAGGACGCGGCGCAAGTTCCGGAGGCCGTTGACCGGGTCGGGCACCGAACAGAAGGTGCAGGAGGTGAACACCTGGTCGAATGTAGCATCAGGGTAATCGAGATCGTGCACGTCCAGCGGTCGCAGCTCGAGCCGCCCCTGATACCGCTCTGCCTTGCGACGGGCCTGCGCAATCATCTGGTCGCTGATGTCGATGGCGATGATGTCGCGGTCAGGCGGAAAGAACTGGATGTCCTGACCGGTCCCGATCGCCAAGAACAACACCTTGCCCTCCATCGCAGCAAACAGCCGGCGCTTCGAGGGCGCCCAGCGCCACTCAGGACCATAGCCGTTCATCAGGTCGTAGCCCCGCACGGCGTTGTCCCACTTCCGCTTGGTGGCAAGATCCATCGGAGGCTCCCAGGTCACTCAAAGAATTCAGAAGTCAGAAGATTGTCAGAGGCGCTCAGCGAGTCTTCTGTCTATCTCGAACCGTCGAGGCGTACCCCGCACGCACATACGCGTTCAAGCCGTAGGTCGCCGCCAGCACGACCAGACCGACGAGGGCGCCGAGCGCGGCGGCGAATCCGCCAGAGACCGCGCCAATGGCGCTCAGCATGCCGACCACCATCCCGGACGCCATGCCGGTCGCCATCACCGGCAGCATCACCTCCATGGCACCGAACGGCACCGACAGCAGGAGCGCGGCCGGGAGCGCGATGACGTCCCCAACGACCATCCCGAACACCATCCCAAGTACCGCGGGCCATGCCTCGCCGACAACGGCTGACAGCGCCAACCCGACTAGTGCGCCCGCACCGGTGTTACTCAGAAGATCGCCGAGGAGGAAATAGAGTCGCCGTTCCATGGTCTCCGAGGGGCACTCTATCCGATGCTGGAGAGTGCCGGGAGTCTCCGGAACGGATATGATGAACCGCCTTCACCTGCCTGCCGACTGTGGAAGAGGTGCTCTATGCTTCGCCGCCTCACATTTCTGTCGCTCGCTCTGAGCATGACCCTGTTGCTTGGGACCGGCACGGCGCGCGCACAGAGCGAGCTGTTCCCCGACACCAGGGACCGGGGCCGGGCCGCGGTCGAGTATGAGGACGACGAAATTCACGTCGTCGCCGCCTATTACTACTCGCAGCTCAATCACGACTCGCGCTGGCTGCTGATCGAAGTGGCGGTGTCGAGCGAGGACCGGATGACGATTCACCGAGACGCGATCCGATTGATCACACCCGAGGGCGTGGAACTGACCCTGGCGGCGCAGGAGCAGTTCTCGCGGGACATGCCTCGGATACGCGAGCTCGTGCAGGGTGCCGCCCCCACGCGTCACGGTATTGTGGCCTACTTCAGACGGCGGAACCGGAGTGAGGACTTCCACTTCTTCTCGCTACCCGGAAGCTCGGTCGTCCGCGACGATTTCGTCGTCGACCGGTTCCGGGTCGCCTGGGGGGATCTATTCTTCGAATCGCCGACCGGTCTATGGGAGGACGGCACCTACACCCTCGTCATCGAGCACGAGGGTGTACGCGCCGCGGTGCCGATCGAGCTGGAATAGGCGATCGCTACAGCGCGATCGCGATGACGCAGAAGGTAAGAGAAGCCAGACAGCGAATCGCGCACACGGCACCGCATATCAACTTCATCATGGGTCAACTCTCCTGCGGCGTAGTACGACACAACTGATCGGATAGTTCCCGGGCGGCCCATCACCCATTAGATGTCGACACCACCAGGCGCGCGCTTCACGCTCGCAGATGCGGCTCCAGTGCGCCAAACCGATGTTCGATCTCGTCGATCTCCGCCTGCGTAAAGCTGTACTCGCCGCGACGTGACACGAGGGTCTTGAACAGCCCACGTTTCCGCAGCACGTAGAGCCGGACCCCCGGTATCAGGCTATCGAGGTTCAACATCTGCAGCAACTTGCCATTCA
>JASLOY010000527.1 GCA_030745255.1 Vicinamibacterales bacterium | reverse complement strand
GTCTGGCGGTCAGGATGGGCGACACAGCGGCTGCCCGGACGCTCGGACTGGACCTGTGGGAGGGCCGCGTGCGTGGCGCCACCACACGACAACGCTTCAACGCCGGGGAGCTGCTGGCCGCATATCTGGTCGCCGTGGGCGAGGTCGAGAGTGGTCTGGCGCTCTATCGCGGACTGTTTCAGCGCGCCACCGGTGCCGACACTCAGCGCACGATGCTCTGGAAGGCTGGGGTCGCGGCGCTCCGGGCCGGACAGGACGAACGCGCGCTGACCAACCTGCGCGCCCTGAACCGGCGCCGGCCGAGCGACGACCTGCAGCCGGCCGGACAGTACTGGCAGGCCATCGCCGAATCACGCACCGGACAGACCGGCGCAGCTGAACGGGCGTTCCGTGCCCTGGTCGAAACCCGCCCGTATCACTACTACGGGCTGCAAGCGCGGGCACGGCTCGTTGAGCTGGGCGGCGACGACGCAGTCTTCGATCCACCGCCTCGCCGGTTTCCATCGCTGGCGCTCACATCGACAACGCCGAACCGCGCCGAGTTCAAGGCGGCGATGGTGCTGGCCCGGGCCGGACTCGTGACGGATGCCGCCTGGTATCTTCGCCGGCTGCTCGAACGCCAGAGCCCGGACCGCGCATTGGCGCTGCTGGCCACACGCGCGTCAGCGGCGGCGGGCGACTACGCGGCCGTGGCACGATTGCTGGTGACCCACTTTCCCGGCTTTCTGCAGCGGCCGGCTGACGGGCTGCCCGAGGACTTCTATCAGCTTGTCTACCCGCGCCCGTTCGTCGACGCCGTCAGCAGCGCCGCCAGCGCCCACGACCTCGACCCGGCGTTCATGTTCTCCCTGATGCGCCAGGAATCCCGATTCGACCCGGCCGCCCGCTCGGGGGTGGGGGCACTCGGCCTGTTTCAGATCATGCCGTACACGGCGACCGAGCTCGGCCCGCGTTCCGGTCTCGACCAGCTCTCGGCCGCCGATCTCGACGACGAAACCGTCCTGTTGCAACCGCCTGTGAATGCCGCCATCGCCGCCACGCTCGCCAGCGATCTCTTCACTTTGTTCGGCGGAGCGCTCGCGCCGGTCATCGCCTCCTATAACGCCGGGGAGGAGCGGGTTGCCATCTGGTGGGAGTCGGCACGCGAGCTGCCCGAGGACCTGTTTGTCGACACGATCCCCTACAGTGAGACCAGACGGTTCGTCCGAGAAGTCCTTGCGAACGTGGCCGGCTATCGGCGCGCCTACCGGAGAGCGGGCAGCGAGAGGTAACAACTGGTGCCTGACGGCCATCCGCTACTTCGTGGCGAAAGACTGTTTCGGGAGCTGCTCGACGCCTCGCCGGATGCCATGGTCATCACCGACCGGTCCGGCCGGATTGAAGTAGTCAACCGTCAGGCGGTCACGATGTTTGGCTACACCGCTGAGGAGCTGGCTGGCAGCCCTGTCGAAGAATTGGTGCCAGAGGGACCGACCGCCGTGCAACCTACTGCAGAGGAAAGCGGCCGGGAGCTGGAGGCGCGGCGCAAGGACGGTACGACGTTCCCGTGTGAGGTCAGCCTAAGCCCGCTGGTCTCCGACGACGCCCCGCTGGTCATCGCCACGATCCGTGACATCACGAAACGGCACCAACTCGAGGAACAATTTCAGCAAGCGCAGAAGCTCGAGGCGATCGGACGGCTAGCCGGCGGGATCGCGCATGACTTCAACAACCGGCTGACCGCGATTCTCGGCTACGCCGACATGGCGCTGGCGCAGCTAAATCCGAGCCACCCGCTGTGGCGGGACCTACAGGAGATCAAGACCGCCGCACACCGCTCGAGCACGCTCACCAGGCAGTTGCTTGCCTTCAGCCGACGACAGGTGCTGCGTGTTGAAGCGGTCTCGCTAAACGACGTCGTGCGGCAGACCGACCGGCTGCTCGAGCGAGTCATTGGTGAACAGATTACGCGTGAGTTGAAGCTGGACGAGGCGGTGCCGGCAATCAAAGCGGACACCGGTCAGCTCGAGCAGATCCTGACCAACCTCGCCGTCAACGCCAAAGACGCGATGCCGGACGGCGGCTGCTTGACGATCGAGACCCACGCGGCGGACATGACACGCCACCACCCGGACGCTCGACCCGGCATGGCCGACGGGCCTTACGCCGTGCTGAGCGTTACCGACAGCGGACACGGGATGACGAGAACCGTCCGGGACAAGATCTTCGAGCCGTTCTACACGACCAAGGCACCGGGCGAAGGCACGGGCCTCGGGCTCGCCTCGGTCTACGGCATCGTCAAGCAGCTGAAAGGCCATGTCGGGGTCTCGAGCGAACCGGGCCGAGGCAGCACCTTTCGACTCTACTTCCCCGCCACCGACGAGGCGGTGCCGGCCGTCAGGCCCTCGGTGCCCGAGGCCGCCGCGGTGGGACGCGAACGGGTGCTGCTGGTCGAGGACGAAAGCGGGCTCCGGAGTCTGGTCTTCACCATCCTCACGCGTCACGGATATCGCGTGATCGAGGCGGACACTGCCGAAGCTGGCTTGCAGCTGGCGCGGCGCTCCGACCAACCCTTCGACCTGATTCTGACTGACGTAGTGCTGCCTGGGCTGAGCGGTATCGAAATGGTAAAGACGCTGCAACCGCTCCGGGCGACGAACGTCCTCTACATGACGGGCTACTCGGACCTCGTCATCGAAGGCCGGGGGCCGGCCGAGTCAGACCCCCTCATTGTCAAGCCATTCAGCGCCCAGGAGTTGCTGCGCACGGTCCGCAATGTGCTGGATGGAGCGGCGTAGCGAGGGTCAGAATCCAATCGCCGCGCTGGCACGCCGTCGGTCTTCTGCCGCTTCCAGCACGTTGTCCCGCGCGTTGTAGAAGATTGCGGACACGGCGCCCTGCACCCGCGTTTCGACCATGGTGTGGCCCATGCTCGAGAGCAGGGCCAAGGTGTCCGGCGACAGCCCCCACCGTTCGTAGCGGGTCTCATCGGGCAGCCACTGGTGGTGCACCCGCGGCGCGTCGACCGCCTCCTGGA
>JASLOY010000526.1 GCA_030745255.1 Vicinamibacterales bacterium | reverse complement strand
TTGACCGCCCGTACGAATGACGAAGGGTGGGCGACCGTCTTCTCGAGTTGGCTGCAGACGAGCCGACTGACGGACCGCGACGCCGTGCTTGTCCTGTCGGTCGGTGGCGGCAGTGTCGAGAAGAACGTGAGTCCCAATCTGGTGGCGGCCGTGGACGTTGCGAAGCGCGTGGGTGCCAGTGTTCTCGGGATCGTCGGAAGGGATGGTGGCTACACGGCACAAGTCGCCGATGTCTGTGTCGTTGTTCCGACCGACAATCCCCTCCACACGACACCGCACACCGAAGCTTTTCAGGCGATTGTGTGGCACCTCCTCGTCTCGCATCCCGCGCTGAAGGTCCACGAAACAAAGTGGGAATCAGTGTCGTGACCGCGCGCGCGCGTGCGGTGTTTCTGGACCGAGACGGTGTGCTGAACGAGGCCCTGATTCGCGAGGGCCGTCCGCATCCGCCGTCGTCGCTCGACGAGTTGCGGATTTCGGAGAATGTGCCTGGCCTTGTCGCGCGGCTGCGCGCTGCCGGATTCCTCGTCATCGGGGTGACGAATCAGCCGGACGTGGCGAGAGGAAGCCAGGCACGGGGGATCGCCGACGCGCTCAGCGAGGCCGTGGGCCGAACGACGTCGCTCGACGCGCTGCTTGCCTGTTACCACGACGACGCTGACGCGTGTGGCTGCCGCAAGCCGGCTCCGGGATTGCTCGAGGCGGCAGCGGTCAGATACGAAATAGACCTTTCGGGCAGCTTTATGGTCGGCGACAGGTGGCGAGACATCGAAGCCGGACGCCGGGCCGGATGCCGGACCCTGTTCCTAGACTACGATTATCAGGAGAAGAAGCCGATGCCGCCAGCAGACGCGACGGTTCGTTCGTTCGAGGAGGGCGTGGCGTGGATTCTGGGTGGAGAGTCTCCGGCTGCCCGGGAGGACGGGACGCTCGACCCGCGGGCCCTGCGTGTCAAGATCTTCGCGGACGGCGCAGACAAGGCCGGGATGGTCCAGATGTATGGCAATCCCTTGATCAAGGGCTTCACCACCAATCCGACATTGATGCGAAAGGCTGGCGTGACCGACTACGCAGCGTTCGCCAGAGAGTGTGTCGCGGCCATCAGGGACCGACCGATTTCGTTCGAGGTGTTCTCGGACGAGTTCGACGAGATGGAGCGTCAGGCCAAAATCATTTCTTCGTGGGGCGACCACGTCTACGTGAAGATTCCCGTGACCAACACGCAACGCGAGTCGTCCATGCCACTCGTGTCCAGCTTGTCGCAGGCGGGAGTGAGGTTGAACGTGACTGCGATCATGACACTTGTCCAGGTTCGTGAGGTGTGCGAAGCGCTCTCCGACGGCCCACCGGCGGTCGTGTCGGTCTTTGCCGGGCGAATTGCGGACACGGGACGCGACCCTGTCCCGTTGATGACCGCTGCCCGCGAGCTGACCCGCATGTCGCCGAACGTCGAGCTCTTATGGGCCAGCCCGCGTGAGCTGCTCAACGTGTTTCAGGCCGATGCGGCTGGCTGCGACATCATCACCGTCCCCAACGACATTCTGAAGAAGCTCGGCCTGATTGGGCAGGACCTGGGCAGGCGCTCGCTGGAGACCGTTCGGATGTTTCGCGCAGACGCCGTCAACGCGGGCTATACGCTGTGAGCTAGGCAGTGCTTCAAGCTCCTCCTGCACGTGGTGCATCCGACCAGGACGAATGATTGCGGAGTTCGTTCGACGTTGGACCAGCCCTCGTCCGATTCGCCGGCCTCCCACCCAAAGAAGTTCGGCGGTCACGTGCTGATCGATGCGGACCCACGGCGACGCGGTTCGATTGAGGCGACCTCGGTTTTCATCATTCCGGCGTGAGAAGACACCCACATATTCTTCGTCTGGCGCTCGGCGCCTTGCTGGGTGGAGCCCTTCTCTGGTTGGCGGCTCGTGGCGTGTCGTGGGCGCAAGTTGGTGGGACACTTGCCGCTGCCGACTACGAGCTGGTCGTGCTGGCTGCAAGCATCGTCGTGGGGGTGGCCGCCCTCCGGACTTGGTGCTGGATGCGTCTCTACGGCCCGACACCGTCTCCGGTTCCCTTCAGCAGAGCGTGGGGCATCCTTTTGGCCGGCCAGCTCCTGAACTTCGCCGTCCCGGCCCGCAGTGGGGACATGGCGCGCGTCTACTTGGTCAGCAAGGCTGGGTCCTTTCCGATGGCCGCGGCGGCCACGAGCCTCTTCATCGAGAAGTTCTTCGATCTGACGAGCTGTCTGCTCATCGTTCTCTTGATTTCCGTATGGGTCGAGCTGCCTGCGGCGCTGGTCCGGGTGAGAGTTGGCTTGGTGCTGGCTTGCCTCACGCTTACCTTCCTGGTGTTCGTCGGGGCCTGGCGAGCCGAGGCCGTTGGCCGGTGGTTGGAGCGTCGCGAGAGATTGCATGGGCCGGCCTGGTGGAGCCGCCTTGCTGGGGTGCTCGAGGTGGGGCTACAAAGCCTCGCCGTCTTGCGCCGGTGGCAGTGGGTGCTGGCGTTGCAGATCGGCTATCTCACGGTGTGGGGCTCGCTCGGGTTCACCGCACACCTGGTGCTGCTTTCGGTCGGTCTCGACTTGCCGCTGATCGCCGGGTTCGTGGTGTTGGCTGTTACTCAGCTCGGGTCGGCTGTTCCCTCGACGCCGGGCAAAGTCGGCGTCTTTCAGTATCTCAGCGTGCTGGCACTCATGCCGTTCGGTGTCAGCCAGGATCTGGCTCTCACCTACGGCATTCTGCTGTATCTCGTCTCGTATCTCCCGCCAGTCGTGATGGGATCGGTGGGGATCTGGGTCGAGTTTCCCGGTCTCCGCGAGGCTGGAGTCATCGCGGCCAGGGACGCCACGGGCGTCATCGACGCTCGCCGATGACGGCATAGTCCTGGTCGGCGAACATCAGTCTGTTGAGCTTTTCGACGTTGTGGTTATTGAAGCCCGCGCCGAAGTCGATGCCTCGGCGCTCATCGACGAACGGCTCCAGTCCGCGCAACAGATCCCAGCGTCCCTGGCGAACAGGGTCCTCT
>JASLOY010000525.1 GCA_030745255.1 Vicinamibacterales bacterium | reverse complement strand
ATGGCCACGTCGGGTGCGCCCTCGACATCGCGGTCGGTGAACAGCCGACCGCTTCGCAGTGAGACCCCCAGCGCCTCGAAGTAGCCTGGGCTGGCGATGGTGAAGCTCGCGCTGGGAAGCCGAGCATCGAGGCTCCCTTCCATTCCTTCGACGACGAACTGGTTCCGGACGAAGCCACGCGGCGGAAACTGCGATGTCGCGGCCGCCTCGCGTACGCCCGGTATCCGCTCCAGCCGATCGACGAGCTCGGTGAAGAAAACGCCGGTCGCGTTGTCGGGATACCTTGCCGGAGGCAGAGTCAGCCGCATGGTCAGCATCTGACCGGTGTCGAAGCCAGGGTCGACAGTCTGCAGCCTGACGAAGCTCCGCACGAGCAGCCCGCCACCGGTCAGCAGGATCACGGCCAGCGCCACCTCGAGCGCCACGAACGCGCGCTGGAGCCGCAGCCGTTGACGTCCAGACGTAGCGGTCTGCGCTTCGGCCCGCAGGATTCCCTGCACGTTGGTCCGCGCCGCCTGCCACGCCGGTGCGGTGCCGAATATGAGGCCGCACAAGATAGAGACTCCGGCTGCAAACAGCAGCACGCGACCGTTCAAGGCGACGGTGCCGGGCAGATTAATCGGCGAGAGCACCGCCACCGCGTCGAATCCGCGGATGCCGGCGGCCGCGAGCCACACGCCAAGGGCTCCTCCGGCCAGGCTGAATGTGACGCTCTCGGCCAGCAGCTGGCGGACGATGCGCGGCTGGCTGGCGCCAAGCGCCGAGCGGACCGCGAACTCGCGGCGTCTCGTGGTGGCGCGCCCGAGCAGCAGACTGGCGACGTTCGCACACACCAGCAGCAGCACGAAGCCGACGGCGCCGAGCAGCGCGAGCGCGGCCGGCTTCAACCGCTGCGCGCTGACATCCGCCCATGTCCGTGCGACGAGTTGCCAGCCTTCGTATTCGGGAAACTCCGCGCGGTAGGCTAGGTCGGTCTGGCGGGCCAGCGTTCCGAGCTCGACATTGGCAGCGTCGAGCGTCGCGCCGGGTGCGAGTCGGGCGATGACCTGAAACTGTCGTCGCTCTCGTGGGAAGCGCTCAGGGCCCACCGGCATCGGTATCCAGAGGTCGGTCCCGTAGATCAACGTGGCGGGCGGCATGACCCCGACCAACGTATATGGATCTCCACTGATGTGAATGGGCTGGCCGATCATCTCCGGGTCGGCCGCGAACCGGTCCTGCCACAGGCGATGGCTGATGATGGCGACCTGCTCGCCCCTCGTAAGTTCGTCCGGCCGGAAACCTCGTCCGGCGGCTGGTACCATACCCAGCGTCGGCAAGACGTCGCCCCACCAGAAGGCGCTGAAGACGTTCTCGGTGCCCAACTCGTCGATCTGCCGGTTGCCCATGTCCCAGGCGACGACGCCGGTCAGCGTGCCGCTCTGATTGGCGATATCGAGATACTCGGGCGGCGACAGGACCTCCCAGAAATCGAGCTCGGCATTCAGCTTCGGGTAGGCGGCGCCCACGCCGACCAGTCGGTTGGGTTCAGGGTAAGGGAACGGGTTCAGGACGAGCCCATCGGCGATGCTGAACACCAGCGTCGTCGCGCCAATCCCGACAGCAAGCGTGGCGACGATCAGGGCCGTGAACACGGGGGTGCGACGCACAGCGCGGAGCGTGCCTAGCAGGGGCGGGAAGACGGTCATCAGGGATCTCCGGGTGCGCGGTCGATTGGGGCCACCGATCAGAACAGAGGTCTACCGGGGTAGGACGAGCGCGCCAAGGCAAATGTTTTGGCCTATGCCCCACAAGTTTCCAAAGAAGGAGTAGTCTAGAGTGTCTCTTTTGCGGTTTTCAGGAGGTGCCTCAGTGAATTCCAGTCTCACCCGGTGGCGGTCGCTCTTCTTCACCGTTGCGATGTTCGTGGCGGTCGGTGTCGGTATATCCACGTTCCAGAGCGGATCGCAGGCGGCCGTCGCGGAGCTCGCGCGCGATCTCGAGGTCATCAACCCGTCAGAGGTTGGAATTTCGGCCGAGCGGCTCGAGCGGCTCGATGCCGGCATGCAGGCGATGGTCGACGACGGGAAGCTGGCCGGCGTTGCCACGATGCTCGCGCGCCACGGCAAGGTCGTCTACACCGACACCGTCGGCAAGCTCGACACCAGCAAGAATGGCCAAGTCGAGCTCGACTCGATCTTTCGCATCTACTCGATGACGAAACCGATCGTCGGGGTCGCCATGATGATGCTGCACGAGGAAGGCAAGTATCAGCTCAATGACCCGGTGGCCAAGTACATCCCGTCGTTCAGAAACCTCAAGGTCTACACCGGGGAGCAGGACGCCAATGGGAACATGCAGGTCGAGGACATCGAGCGGGGCAAGCGCATCACGGTTCGCGACCTGATGAAGCACACCGCCGGGCTGGGCTACACGCTGAACCCGCGCAACCCGGTCCACGAGGCGTTTATCGATAACCGGGTGATGAACGCCGGCGCGCCGCTCCAGGCGATGATCGACAAGATGGTGCAGGTGCCGCTGCTGGCGCAGCCGCAGACGATGTGGTCCTACAGCGCCGCCGTTGATGTACAGGGGTATCTGGTCGAACAGATCTCCGGTCAACCGCTCGCTGATTTTCTGCAGGAACGGATTTTCGAGCCACTCGGAATGGTCGACACAGGATTCTACGTGCCTCCGTCCAAGACCGACCGCGTGGCGGCTATGCACGACGGCAATTTGCAGCCGACCTACGAGGGGCGGGGGTCACTGCGGACCGAACCGCCGGCCGGTCCCTCGGGCGGCGGTGGGCTGTATGGCACGGCCCCCGATTACATTCGATTCGCGCAGATGCTGCTCAACGGCGGCGAGCTGAATGGCGTGCGACTACTGTCTCCGCGCTCGATTGAGCTGATGAGCGCTAACCACCTGACCGACGCCGAGCAGGCAACCTACCGCCGGCTGGGCCAGGGGTGGGGACTCAACTTCTCGGTGGTGACCGACGGCGCGGCCTCGGGCGAGTCCTGGTCGACCGGCTCGTATTA
>JASLOY010000524.1 GCA_030745255.1 Vicinamibacterales bacterium | reverse complement strand
AGGCCAGGCCAGCGGCCCGCACGGTTCAGTCGGCGCAATCCGCGGTGTGAGCGAAGCCGAGGGCCTGAACCCGGTGTCGGTCATTCCCAGCGGTTGAAAGATTCGGTCGTGCGCAAACTGATCGAGGGTCTGACCTGTGACCCTCTGGACGATCTCCCCGAGCACGAAGAAATTGATGTCGCTGTAGACAACGCGCTCACCCGGGCTCGCCTCAGGCACCTCGTCGGCCGCGCGAGCGATCGCCACGCCGGCACCCTCGAACACCTCCTCCAATGGCAAATCCGGACGCAGACCAGACACGTGGGTCAGGAGATGCTCGATCGTGATCCGATCTTTGCCGTGGCTCGCGAACTCGGGCAGATAGGCCACGGCGCGGTCACGGAGCCGGAGTCGCCCCTCCTCGACGAGGATCATCACGCTCGTCGTCGTTGCCACCACCTTCGTCAGCGACGCCAAGTCGAAGATCGTGTCGAGCGTCATCGCCTCCGGTGGCCCATCAACCGCGCGCGCTCCAAATGCCCGCTCGTAGACGATCTCGCCCGCGTGACCAACGACGACCACCGCGCCGGGCAACCGGCCGTCGCGAATAGCAGCCGCAACCAGATCATCGAGACGCCCCAGGCGAGCCCGGTCGATCTCGGCGAAGACGGAGGCCACCTGGACGCCCACGAACAGACACGCCAGCAGACACGCTCGCTTCGTGGATCGGGCGACCGCACGACGGTTTTGGTCTTGCATCGGCACCGGTTGGATTATACTTTTCAGACCTGCCTGGCGGCACGTGTGCCGTCAGTCGCCATACCCGTCAGGAGACACTGACGATGAAGCGCACCTCCCGACCGCTCGCCTGTCGAAGCGTTCTGATCGCCGGCCTGGTGACAGGCATGGTGGCATCGGCCGCCGCACAGGGACGCGTACGCGGCCTCGTCAGAGACAGGGATGGTGACGGCATCCCCGGCGCCACGGTCACCGCCGAGAGCCTCGTGTCGACCACCAGCCAGACCGCGACGACGGAAGAGTCTGGCCGCTTCTCCTTCATCGGTCTGAACCGGGGCGAGTGGCTGTTTGTCATCCAGGCCGACGGCTTCCTGCCGGTCCAGGGCTTTGCCAACGTCCGCACCGCAGGTTCGGGGACCAACGTGCAGTTCACGATGGATGCCGACAGGTTCAACCCACCGGCACCGACAGAGGGCCTTCTCGCCGGCTTGAAATCGAGCGAGCTCGTCGAGAGCCTGGAAGAAGCCGAAGGGCTTTTCGACCGGGGCAACTACGACGCCGCAATCGATGCCTATCGTTCGATTCTCGAACGGGCACCGGCGCTGACCAGCTTGTATCTGCAGATCGGCCACGCCTTCCAGGGGAAGCAGGAGCCCGATCAGGCGCTAGCCGCCTATCGAGCGGCACTCGATGCCGATCCGTCGAGCGCGGAAGCACGGGCGGCGATCGACGCCGCCAGCCAGACTGTCCGGTAGCAGTCGTTCAGGGCCTCGCCGAGGTCACGACAACCGTCCGCGCATGGTTTATACTGAGGCGTCTGGCATCGGCAGTGCGTTGCCGATTCGCTACGGCGCTGGCATAGCGCCATGTGGTGCTGTAACTCTCTAAAGGTGGAAGACTTAGGAGCCTCAGATGCGCAGCCATGTTCTTTCGATACTGGTCATCACGCTGGTCGCAGGCCCGCTGGCCCAGACCGCGCTGGCGCAGGGTGGCAGACTCAACGGGGTCGTATTGGACGAAGCGGGCAATCCCATCGAAGGGGCGATGATCATCGCCGAGAATTCTGAAGCCAATCCCCCGCGGTACGAACAGGCAACGGACAGGCTTGGCCGGTACACGATGCTCGGGATGGCGAGCGGCGCCTGGGTCGTGTCGGTGGAGGTCGAGGGCTACCACCCGAACACCGTGACGCTGCGTCTCCGCCAGGGAGACAACCCCCCGATGGTCTTCGACATGGTCCGCATCAAGCACCCGCTGGTGGTTGCCCTGGGTGAAGATGCGCTCGAAGGGCTCGACCCGGACCAGATTGAACAGGATCTCGCAGACGGTGACGCCGCATACAACAGCGGCGAATGGCAGGTCGCCCTCGACCTGTACACGTCGCTGCTGGAGCGGCTGCCCATCTTGAACGACTTGAACATGCAGATCGGCAAAGCCAACTTCGAGCTGGAGAACTACGAGGAAGCGATCGCGGCCTTCGAACTGGCGTTGGCGGGCGACCCCGAGGTGCAAGCGGAGGTCGAGACCGAGATTGCCCGCACCCGCATGGCGATGGGAGACTTCGACGCGGCGAGTGACGCGCTCGCGACCGCCGCGGGCGGTGAAGGCGGGTCTCGCGAAGACCTCTACAATCTGGGCGAGCTGGAGTTTGCCAAGGGCGAGATCGACGCGGCCGCCGGCTGGTACGAGAAAGCGGCGGCGGCGGACCCGAACTGGGCGAAACCACTGTTCAAGCTGGCGCTGGTCGCCCTGAATCGGGGCGACATCGAGACCGCCAAGTCCCTTTTTGCCCAGGTCATCGAGAAGGAACCCAATTCTGAGGAAGGCGCGCAGGCTCGGGCCACGCTGGACGCGCTACCCTGAAGCCTGTCAACCCAGCCTCAATAGATTTCACCTTAAGGCATACGGCTGCATGGATCTGCATCCAAACATGTCGTATGTCCTATTTTGTCCTATCGACAGCTGCATTGTGCAGTTATCCTAACGGCTGGTAGGAACGGAGAATGGGGCGTGATCCATTCACCGCGCTGCCGCTCGTATCTCGTATTTATGAGATTGGAAGGAGTTCGCGCGCAATGAGACGGTTTCCTGCACGTAAACTCAAGCGGGCGTGTGTCGCCGGCCTGAGCCTGGCGTTCATCCTCATGGTCGGAGCGCAGGCCTCGGCACAGGGTCGACAGTACGGCACCCTCCGCGGCACCGCAAAGGACGTCACCGACTCGATCCTGCCCGGCGTCACCATCGAGGTGACATCGGAGGCGCTGCAAGGCACGCGGACGACGGTGACCGACCTCAACGGCAACTATCAGATTG
>JASLOY010000523.1:2749-3032 GCA_030745255.1 Vicinamibacterales bacterium | reverse complement strand
CGCGACCATGTTCAGCTGGCTTAGTCTGATCATCTTCACCGGGCTGACGGTCGTGATCATCGTGGCGCGGGTCATCCAGCCGCTGCTGGCCGAGGTCGGTGGCTGATACATCCGCAACGGGCTGCTGGGCGTCGACCGGGTAGTAGAATGCGATTAGTCATGCTCCTTGGCAAATCGGCCGGCGAATTTCGGACCGCGACATTGGCGGTCGGTATGGGCCTGCTCGCGGGGTCCGCCCCAGGCGCGGCGCAGTCCCTCGATGCCACGGTCTCCCACCACGCCC
>JASLOY010000523.1:0-2739 GCA_030745255.1 Vicinamibacterales bacterium | reverse complement strand
GTGCTGCTCCGGGTCGAGGCATCCCGGCCGGTGACCGAGGTCCGTGGTGTCGTGTTCGATGAGACCGTGCGCTTCTACCAGGCTGAGGGTGGGGTATGGCAGGGTCTCGTTGGCATCGATCTGCAGGTGGAGCCGGGCGACTACACCGCGGCGCTGCGCATCATTCCCGCCACCGGTGCGGCGATCGAGCAGGACTACACGCTGAAGGTCGAGTACAAAGCATATCGGACGCGCCAGCTGACGGTCGCGCCGAGATATGTTGAACCGCCTCCAGACGTGACCGAGCGAATCCAACGTGAGGCGCGCCAGCAGGCTGCCATATTTGCCAGTGCCACACCGGAGCGGTTATGGCGAGGGTCATGGGGTCGGCCGGTGCCGGGGCAGGCCACGAGCGCCTTCGGTAGCCGGAGCGTGTTCAACGGCCAGTCGCGTAATCCACATAGCGGGGCCGATTTCAGGGCCGCCGAGGGCACGCCGGTGAGCGCGCCCAACGCCGGGACCGTTGTGCTGACCGGGGACACGTACTTTTCGGGTGGTTCGGTCATTCTGGACCATGGCTGGGGGCTCTACTCCTACTTCGCCCACCTGTCGAAGATGCTGGTCGAGGAGGGGGAACTGGTGGAGCCCGGGCAGGTGGTCGGTCACGCCGGGGCAACGGGGCGCGTCACCGGACCGCATTTGCACTGGACGTTGCGGTTGAACGGCGCCCGAGTCGACCCGTTGTCGCTCATCGAGATTCTTGACGAATAGTGCGGCCGGCGTGGTGAGGCAGATACTGGCGAAGCCAATCCGCTGTCCCCTGTCTCCTGCCTTCTGACTCCTGGAGGGACTCAAAATCGGAACCGCAGTCCGGTGGTCAGCTGGAGCCCTCCCAGGTCGACCTCGACGGCGTCGTCGCCGACTCGCATGTCCACGGACCCTCGCACGTAGCGAATCAGCAGACCGAGCCCGACGTTGTCCATCATGTCGAATCGGCTGAGACCCGGTAGCTTGTGCAGGAAAAAGGTGTCGATGTCGATGCCGCCATTTACGCCGATGGTGTTTGCCGACTGGCTCGTGACCGAATGGCCGTCAAACGTTATCTCGTCGAATGGGAATCCGAGCTCGGTGTGATGGACCGCCGAGACGAGGTCCTGTCCCGCGTTGATCAAACTGGGACCGCCGGCCACCGACACGACGAGCCAGTCGGTGAACTGTGACACCCAGAGGGCCTGCACGTGAACACCCAGCTCCTGCCGCTCCAGCCCGCCGGCCACACCTGTCGAGGTGCGGGGGAGATCGAAGAAGAACGGGTGGGGGAGCTCGGAGGTGACACGCGCGGGATTTATCGATCGGTAGCTCGAGACATCGAGCCCGATTGCAAGATTGCGCCAGATCAGAAACGAGATGCCGCCGTCGACGATGCCGCCCTGCTGGATCTCGTAGGCGGCTTCGAAGCTGCCCTGCTCCGCGAAGACGGTGAAAACCCTCGTGCCGGCGAAGGTCCGTGACGCCGGGCGCTCCCCGACGTTCAGCCGGACGGCAATGCGCTCGGATGGCGCCGGCTGCGCCGTTGCCACCTTCGCTCCACCCGTGAGCCCGGCTACCAGACCGATGCTGAGGGCGAGCACCGCGCGCCACGATGTGTGCTGCAGCCTCGACACTTGCATGCTCCTTCCGCTCACTTGACGCCGACCGAGGTCCACGCCTGCGTGACCGCCTGCTCTGGCGCGCTTGCGACGCCGTAGAGATCGCGTGCCGCCTGGATGGTGGCCGCACGCGCCGCTTGGAAGTCGGCATCCCGCGTCATGAGCACCGTGAACGCGCGGTAGAAGATCTGCTCGATCTGTTCCCGGTTCGCGCCGCCCACGCCGGTCACCGTGAGCCCCGAAACGCGGTTGATGCCGCCTTCGATCGCCAGGTAAAAAGCATGGGTCACGATGAGTGAGTTGGTGTGCACTCCGCCGTTGTCCTCCGTCCCCAGAAACCGGAGGCTGTAGTGGTCCGGGTCGCCAAATCGTGGCGGATCCTCCAGCGACCGAACGCCGCCCGGCTCGACAACGTCCTCGCCGATCAGATAGTCGGCGGTGCCCGCACCGTTGCGGTAGAACGCCTCCGCGTAGTGCTCCACACCGACCCCGATGATGTCGGAGAACGCCTCGTTCAGCGCGCCCGACTCGTCCATGGGAAGCAGCGCCGAGGTGAAGTCGGTCACGCCGTGGGCGAGCTCGTGGGCCACGATGTCGAGCGCGCCGGAGAAGTAGTTGTACTGCTGCCCGCCGAGCAGCACGTTCGGGGGCAGCCCTTCGCCGAACACCGCGAGCCCGGCGCCGTCCGGTCCGCACACGCCGCAGTAGAACGCGTTCACGTAGTAGAGACCGATGATCTCGGCCGGCGCGGCGAGGAGGTCGGCGCGATTTACCGGATGCACCAGGCTGATCATCCGGACGTTTTGGTCGTTCAGCCCCTGTCGCCCGAAGCGCGTGAACAGGTAGTTGTAGGTTAAGCCCATGCCGACGTGGGCGTCGACGCTGGCGCCGTCCAGCCACAGGTTGTCGGTGTCGGTCGCCAGGTCGGCGTCGAACAGCGGACTCGTACCGATCTCCACCGCGATCGTCTTGTCCAGATCGCCGCGCATGTCGAACGTGAAGACATCGGCCGGTCGGAGCTGGTCGTGTGCCAGAAAGACGCCTCCGACCGCCCTCACGCTCATCTTCTTGGGGTCGCTCTTCACCCCGAGCCCCTCGCCGATGGTGCACT
>JASLOY010000522.1 GCA_030745255.1 Vicinamibacterales bacterium | reverse complement strand
CCGGCGTCGGGTTCACTCGCAACCCGGCGACTGGCGCCAAGGAGTTTTACGGCGAGTTCCTGGTCAACGCACAAGGGGAGGATGTCGTGGCCGGCATCCGGACACCGCAGCCGATTCGCGAGCTCGAACGGCTGATGCCGGCGGCCTACAGGCAACTGCGACGCATCACCAGCCGCCTGGAGCGTCATTACAGGGATGTGCAGGACTTCGAGTTCACCATACAGGACGAGCAGTTGTTCATGCTGCAGACACGCAGCGGCAAGCGGACCGGACACGCCGCTATCCGAATCGCCACCGACCTGGTCGATGAGCGGCTCGTCAGCGCCAAAGCGGCGCTCAAGCTGATCGATGCCGGGGCCTTGTCGCAGCTCCTGGCGCCGATCTTCGACACCGAGGCGTGGGGTCGCATACCCGTCGCCACTCAAGGGCTTCCGGCCTCGCCCGGCGCGGCGTCCGGGCAGTTGGTGTTTGCGGCCGAGGATGCCGTGCGCTGGGCCGGCAAGGGGAAGCAGGTGGTGCTGGTGCGGAAAGAGACGGTGCCGGATGACATCCACGGGATGTATGTCGCCGTCGGTGTGCTGACCGCCACCGGGGGAATGACCTCACATGCTGCGGTCGTGGGACGGCAGATGGGCAAGCCGTCGGTCGTGGGG
Source organism: Vicinamibacterales bacterium (assembly GCA_030745255.1). Taxonomy (GTDB): domain Bacteria; phylum Acidobacteriota; class Vicinamibacteria; order Vicinamibacterales; family UBA8438; genus NP936. The sequence goes on along the minus strand of JASLOY010000522.1, from coordinate 2,390 downwards.
GCTGCCGCTGTTCAGGTCGACGAGCGCGCCAAGCAGTTGACCGTCGGGAAGCACGTGCTTGGCGAGGGAGACGCTATCTCGTTCGACGGCCTGACCGGCGAGGTCAAGGTGGGGCGCGTGGCCAGCCAGCCCAGCGAGATCCTCCAGGTGGTTGCGGGGGATCTGTCGGCCGAGGACTCCGACATCTATCAGCGGTTCACGCTCGTGATGAAGTGGGCCGATCGCGTGCGGCGTCTCGGGGTGCGCGCCAATGCCGACCAGCCAGACCAGGCGGAAGTCGCTTTTGCCTTCGGCGCGCGCGGCATCGGGCTCTGTCGGACCGAGCATATGTTCTTCGGGGAAGGCCGGATTCCGATCGTGCAGCGGATGATCTTGGCCGAAACGGAGGCGGCGCGCCGGACGGCGCTCAAGGAGCTGCTCCCGCTGCAGCGGGAGGATTTCTATGGCGTCTTCAAGGCGATGCGCGGTGAGCCGGTGACGATCCGCACCATCGACCCGCCCTTGCATGAGTTCCTGCCGAAGCGCGAGGAGCTCCTTGTCGAGATTGCCCGGCTCGAGGCCAAGGGGAGCCGGTCGCCCAAGCTCGCCGAGAAGCGCACGCTGCTTCGTCGGGTGGAACAGCTGCACGAGTTCAACCCGATGCTCGGGCACCGGGGGGTGCGTCTCGGCATCAGCTATCCCGAGATTACCGAGATGCAGACCCGCGCCATCATCGAGGCGGCGGTGCAGCTGGCCAAGGAAGGACTGACGGTCGTTCCCGAAATCATGATCCCGCTGGTCAGCGATGTGCGTGAGCTGCAGGACCAGAGGACGGTGGTGGACCGCGTGGCGAAGATGGTGATGGCCGAGCAGGGGGTCACCATCGATTACCAGGTCGGCACGATGATCGAGGTGCCGCGTGGCGCGGTCACGGCGGACGCCATCGCGGAGTCAGCCGACTTCTTTTCCTTTGGCACCAACGACCTCACCCAGATGGTGTTCGGGTTCTCACGGGACGACGCAGCCAAGTTCCTCAAGCTGTATCAGGCCCGCAAGCTCATCGAACGGGATCCGTTTGCGAGTCTCGACACGACCGGTGTTGGCGCAATGATCAAGATCGGCGTCGAGCTGGGCCGCCGGGCCAAACCCGACTTGAAGGTTGGTGTCTGCGGCGAACATGGTGGCGACCCGGCGTCGATCCGTTTCTTCGACTCCGTTGGACTGGACTATGTCAGCGCATCGCCCTATCGGGTGCCGGTGGCGCGTCTTGCGGCCGCGCAGTCGGCTCTCGATGCGGAGTCGCAGAACTGACCCACGGCGCGGAGTGCGGCGCGCCGGCCGGAGCATGGCCGGACCATGACTAACCACTACCTGAGCACGCCGTGACCCGGGTCTCCCGTATCACGCGGCTGCCCACCGAACTGGCAAACCAGATAGCAGCCGGCGAGGTGGTCGAGCGGCCGGCATCAGTCGTCAAGGAGCTGGTCGAAAACGCGCTCGATGCTGGAGCGACGCGCATTTCCGTGACGGTCGAGCTGGGCGGCAAGCGGCTTGTCCGGGTCGAGGACGATGGCGAGGGCATGACCCCGGAAGAAGCGGGCCTCGCGCTCGAGCGGCACGCCACCAGCAAGATCCGCCGGCTGGAGGACCTTGCGGCGATTACGACGCTCGGCTTCCGCGGCGAGGCGTTGCCGAGTATCGCATCGGTGTCCCATCTGTTGCTGCGGACCCGGGCGCGGGGCGCGTCGCGGGGCACCGAGATCCGTGTCTCCGGGGGCGTGACCGGATCGGTTGGCGAGGTCGGGGCGCCAGAAGGTACTACCTTTGAGGTGGCCGACCTCTTCTACAACGTCCCGGCGCGTCGAAAGTTCCTGAAATCCGACGGCGCCGAGACGGCCCAGGTGTCGCGCCTCCTCACCCAGCTGGCGCTGGGGCATCCGACTGTGGGATTCACGTTGACCAGCGGCAGGCGCCGTCTGCTGCAGTGCCCGCCGGCGGCCAGCCTGGCCGACCGGCTGTTTCAGCTATACAAGGACCGTCCTGATCTGGTTGAAGTGCGGAAGGCGGCGGCCGGTCTGCGTGTCACCGGTTTCGCGGCCGCGCTGGCCGGTCCCGGTGGGCGGCCAGTTCGCGGGCCACAGAACATCTTCGTCAACGGGCGTGCGGTGAAGGACCGGACCATCGCGCACGCGATCGTCCATGCCTACAGTGTCGCCACGATCAAGGAGCGTAGCCCCGAGGTGCATCTGTTTCTCGAGGTGCCAGCCGATCGTGTCGATGTCAACGTGCACCCGACAAAAGCAGAGGTCAGATTTCTCGAGCAGTCGCTGGTGCACGAGGTGTTGCGGCGCGCGCTCAGCGAAGCGCTTGGGGAGGGACCAGCGCCGGAGATTATCCTGGATGATGTCGCG
>JASLOY010000521.1 GCA_030745255.1 Vicinamibacterales bacterium | reverse complement strand
TCATGCAGGTCGCCGCTTGAGCACTACATCGACCTCAACCATGAAAACCATTTTGCACAACTTGACGTACACAACCCGTACTGCCCGGTTGCGTGCCCTGACCCGGACACTCAGGAGAGAGAGGTGATGCCGTGCGCGATGGCGTACTTGATGAGGTCCGACGTCGTGCGAAGGCCTAGCTGTTGTGCCATACGTGCCTTGTGGAACTCGACCGTTTTTACCGAGATCGCCAATTTGGCGGCGATCTGTTTGGCCGTGCGACCCTCCGCCACGAGCTGCAGCACCTCGCGCTGGCGCGGTGTGAGCTCGCCAAGTTGCGCCGGGGGGTCGGCCAGCGAACCCGCGAGGATCGGTTCCATCGCATCAGTCTTCAACAATGGGGTGAGGTAGTACCGCCCTTTGAGCACCACGAAGATGGCGTGTTCGAGCTCGGAGGCTGCCGAGCGTTTGAGCAAGTAGCCGGACGCGCCCGCCTTGAATGCCTCTTTCACATAGGTCCGGTCGGCGTGCATGGTCAGAAAGATGAGTTTGCTGTCCGGTACGAGGAGTCTGAGCTTGCGTGCCGCTTCGAAACCATTCAGCACCGGCATCGAGATGTCGAGCAGGATGACATCGGGACGAAGCCGCTCTGCGGTCTCGACCAGCTCCAGGCCGTTCCCGACTGTCTTGAGCAGGTTGCACTGGTGTTCGAGCAGGCGCTGCAGCCCCTCGATGAACAGCGTATGGTCGTCAGCCAGAATCACGCGAGGGCGCGTCACCGCTCGTCCTTCGGTAAAGGCACCCACACCAGGACCTGCGTGCCTTCGCCAACCTGCGACGTCAAGCTGAAGCGGCCATTCACCAGCCGCACGCGTTCCTGCATGCTGACGATGCCAAGGCCCTGTCGTGGCTCTGCGGCGGCTTCTGCAGCGAAACCCAGACCCGAGTCGCTGATCATCAGGCTGATGCCGTCCTCGACGCGAGTGAGTGTCATGGTGACCCGCTCGGCGCGCGCGTGCCGTGCGACATTGCGGAGCGCCTCCTGGGAGACGCGATACAGGCACGAACCGACGTCTGGAGCAATCGAGTCTGGCACCGATTGCACGATGTCGACCGGTATCCCTTCTCGTTGCGTGAAGTCATCCGTCAGCGACTCCAACGCCGCTGACAGTCCGAGGTCGTCCAGGATGGACGGATGGAGCTGATAGGCGAGCGTGTGCACATCGTTCGACAGCGCCACGACGTGGTCGTGTAGCACGCGGAGTCGTGCGAGTGTGGTCGGTCTCGACTCGGGCAGGTCGCGTTCCAGCGTTTCGATCTCGAGAGCCAGCAGCGCGAGACGCTGGTTGAGGTCGTCATGCAGCTCGCGGGAGAGGCGCTGACGCTCGTCCTCCTGGGCGGTCATCAGGCGGGCAGCAAGCGCCTGCAGCTCCTGTCGGCTGTGTTCGAGCTCGCGTTGCTTCTGGTGGAGCGCCAGCTGAGCACGTTTGCGCTCGGTCACGTCTCTCCACGTCGCGCGATAATAGAGGTTGTCACGCTCGTCGGAGATGGCCGCGGCGCTCAGGCTGACGTCTATCAGGGTGCCGTGTCTCGTCAGTTGTAGCTCGACGTCTCGCACGCGGCCAGTCTGGCGGACACGCACGAGCGCTTCGGCAAGCTCCGGCCAGCAGCCCGGGTCGTGAATCTCGCGCACCGGTCGACCAAGGAGCTCTTCGCGACTGCACCCGGTCACGGTCACCAAAGTCTGGTTGCACTGCACGATGCGCTCGGTGGCGACGTCGACGGATGCGAACATGTCGGGTGCGTCGTCATAGAGGTTTTCATAGCGGGCCTGTGACGCACGCAGTGCCACCTCGGCCCGCTTGCGCCGTGAGATGTCCCGCCAGATGAACCAACCGCGGACGACCCGACCGGTGTCGTCTCGAATCGAGGAGGCGTTCAGGCTGACGTCAATCGTGCTGCCGTCCGGTCGTTGGAGCAGCAGCTCGGCGTCATGCACTTCGCCGGTCTCCACCAACGACTGGCATGCTCTCTCGACGTCATCGAGACAGTCGGCGTGATGCAGACTGGACACCGAGCGGCCCAGCACGTCCGTCTTCGTCGCACCCAACGCGGTCGCCAGGTTCTGGTTGCAGCTGAGAATGATGCCGGTGGCGGCGTCCACCGACCCGAACATGTCGGGCGCGTGGTCAAACAGGTCGCGATGCCGGGCCTCGGCGATCGGCAGGCTCCCCATATCTCGCGTATCCCCACCGGTGGCGTGCGTCATACGCGAACGGTGCTCGTCGATGGCATCGAGCGCCTGGTCTCTGAACGGGCCGCACTTGTCCGCGTTGCCAACGCACCTGACAAATCAGTCAGGTCGCGTCGTATCGATAGCATGAGGGTACCGTGTCTGACGGCATGCCGGGTTAGAGCGGGGGAGCGGGTAGACGCATGGCTGACGCGGGCCGCCGGCGGGGTGGGCGGTTGTTGCCCGCCCCGCCCCTTCCTTGGTGCGGCGGCTAGGTTGCCGTCTGTGATGGGGTCAGGAGGCCCCAGGTCACTGAGGCTGCGGTTGCTCGCGTTCGGAGCGTGTCCGCAGCCTGCTGTGGAGTCGTGTCAGACGGGCGAAGCCCCCTCAGGAAAGCCTCCAGCGCCGCGGGGTAGAACGTGTGGGCTACACACTGTCCCAGTCCCCGTCGTGCTGAGGGCCGACATTGTCCGGCGGACCAAGCACCGGCTCCTCCTTCCGGCTGGCAAGCGTTGGTCGGTGCCGCCACACCGCTCATCGCTTAGCGCTCAGCGCTCGTGGCGTGTGACGCACTGTCGCCAGTTGGACGCAAGCGTAGAATGATCACGTCGTTGGCTGGAACTGGGAAGAACCCTAGGGGCATTACTTCAGCGTAACCACGAACAGGGAGCTCGACGTTCCGAATGAAAGCCATGAAAATCGCCACCTGGAACGTGAACGGGCTGCGAGCTCGACTCGATTTCGTCCTCCACTGGCTGCAGGTCCGCGAGCCAGACATTGTCGGGCTCCAGGAGCTCAAGCTCACCGATGAGGAGTTTCCGGCCGACGAGATCCGGGCGG
>JASLOY010000520.1 GCA_030745255.1 Vicinamibacterales bacterium | reverse complement strand
GCCGGCATAGTGCTCGATGAGCAGCGCGATGAACCGTTCGAAGCTCCCAAAAATCGCCCGGTGGATGACCACGGGACGGTGCTCGGCATTGTCGGCGCCAATGTACTTGAGCTCGAATCGCTCCGGGAGCTGGTAGTCGAGCTGAATGGTAGCGCACTGCCAGTTGCGACCGATGGCATCGACGACGTGAAAGTCGATTTTCGGACCGTAGAAGTTACCCTCGCCCGCGGCGATCTCATACTTCTGGCCGGCGGCGTCGAGGGCCTGCTCGAGCTGGGACTCGGCTTGGTCCCAGGTCTCGGGGACACCCAGGAACGTCTCCGGCCGGGTCGACAGCTCCACGGTGAACTCGAGCTGGAAGTCGCTGTAGACGCGCTGGACCAGCCGCAGCAGCAGCTCGACCTCGTCGCTGATCTGTTCGGGCGTGACGAAGCAGTGTGCGTCATCCTGACAGAACTGTCTGGCGCGGGTCAGCCCGGCGAGCACGCCGGACGCCTCGTCGCGGTGCAGCACGCTCTGGTCGTGATACCGGATCGGCAAGTCGCGGTAGCTGCGCACCTCGCCCGCGAACACGAGCATGTGGCCAGGGCAGTTCATTGGCTTCAGGCTATAGGTCTCGCCTTCCGACTCCACCTGCAGCATGTTTTCCGCGTAGTGCTCCCAGTGCCCTGAGGTTTCCCAGAGCTTCTTGTTGTAGACCAGCGGTGTGCGCAGCTCGACGTAGCCGGCGGGGAACAGCATCGACCGCATGTAGTCGGCCAGCTGGTTCCAGAGCGTCGTGCCGTGCGCGAGCCAGAAAGCGGCGCCCGGTGCCCACTGATGAAAAGTGAACAGGCCCAGCTCGCGCCCCAGCTTCCGGTGATCCCGCTTCTTCGCCTCTTCGAGCCTCGTCAGATGCTCCTGCAGCTCCTTGTTGCTGAAGAACGCCGTGCCGTAGATCCGCTGCATCGGCTGGTTCTTCGCGTCGCCCTTCCAGTAGGCGTTCGAGCTGGTCAGCACCTTGAACGCCTTCAGTTTCCCGGAGGACGGCACGTGTGGCCCCGTGCAGAAGTCCATGAAGACGTCGTCGATGGTGTAACAGGAGACGACCGGGCCGCCCTTCTCGTCGATCAGCTGCACCTTCAGCGGCTCGCCCCGGTCGGCGAAGTACCGCTTGGCCTCCTCCTTGGGCATCAACTTGCGCTCGTACACCAGGTCCTTGGAAGCGATCTCGCGCATCTTCTTCTCGATGGCTTCGAGATCCTCAGGCACGAAGGGGTGGTCAACGACAAAGTCGTAGAAGAAACCCTCGTCGGTCGGTGGCCCGATGCCGCATTGCGCCTCGGGGAACAAGGCGGTCACCGCGGCGGCGAGGAGATGGGCAGTGCTGTGGCGATAGAGCTCGAGCGCTTCCGCTCCGTCCTTCGTGATGATCCGGACGGTCGCATCATCTTCGAGCGGGTGCGTCAGGTCGACGATCTGGTCGCCGACGGCGGCGGCCAGCGCCGCTTTGGCGAGCCGGGGCGAGATGCCCTCGGCGACCTCGCGCACCGGTGCCCCGACGGGCATCTGCCGCGTCGAGCCGTCGGGGAGCGTCACGGTCACCTGATCCATCATCGTCTCGACATGTCACGCCATCACGACAGGCTGGGGTCTTGAGCTTCCAGGAACAAACGGCTGGGTGGTAGGCACGGGCGGACTCGAACCGCCGACCTCCTGCGTGTCAAGCAGGCGCTCTAACCAGACTGAGCTACGCGCCTATATTGTTCCAAAACAAGGCCTTACAAGAACCCCGGAGTATAGCAATCTCCTGAAAGATCAGTCAATCCGCCCCCGCCAAGGCTACGGCGGTCAAGAGGCTACGGCGGTCAAGAGGGCGCGACCGGTCCGCAGGCGAGATGACCTCCGCGCGGGCGGCCGAAATGGCCCTTAGCCGGAACGCAAGGTTACGCGGTGGGCATCGCAGCGAGATGTTCGAGCGCTCGGTCCAGTACCGGGTCTTCGTCAGGGTCAGCGACCGGCTCCCCCAGCTCGACCCTAGGCTGCTGGGCGACGACGGCAGGTTCCACGCCGACACGGTGGATTGGCTCGCCGGAAGCGTTCAAATACTGTGTCGACGTCAACAGCATGCCCCCGCCATCTGGGAGCCGGATGAGGGTCTGCTCGGCGGCCCGGCCGGCGGTGCGAAATCCGACCGATTCGGCCCGGCCGGTGTCGGTCAGCGCAGCAGCGAATAGCTCGGCGGCGCCGGCGGTGCCGGGACTGGTGATGAGCACGACCGGCCAGCTGATCGACGGCTCGCGGATGGCCTCGTTGCCTCGTCCCACCGGCACCCGCCCCGTCGAGGTCTCGCGGATGACCAGCATGTCGGCATCGGCGAACAACCGCGCGGCGTCGATGCCGGTCTCGAACGCACCGGCGGCGGTGCTGCGCAGGTCGATGAGCAAGCGTTCGACGCCTTGTCGCTCGAGCGTTCCGGCGGCCGCTTCGATGGCGTCGGTCGTCGTCTCATCGAACTCGGCAATCCGTAGATAGCCCACTCCTGGAGCGGACAGACGACTGGTCACATTGGCCGACCGACCGGCGCCGCGCTGTAGCTCTATCTCGACTGGTTCGGCCGAGTTGCCGCGAATGACATTCAGCGTCACGGTTGAACCCGGTGCTCCGTGCAGCAGCTGACGTCCCCGCACAATCGACATCATGCGGGTCGGGTTGGCGTCGATCTCCCGGATGTAGTCACCGGGGAGCAGACCGGCTTCAGCCGCCGGTGAGCCGTCTCGCGCCGCCACGACCTGGATGTAGTACTGCCGCGTCAGCACCAGGCCGACCCCGACCTCGTCATTCAGGTCGGCCGCCTCGTACTGGCTGACGTCGTCAGAAGTCAAGTAGGTGCTCTCGGGGTCGAGTCCCTCTGCCAGGCCCCACAAGGCGCCCTGAATGATCCGTTCGGGGTCGACTGGATCGACGTAGTTGCTGGTGATGAGCGACACCACATCTTCGAAGACCCGAAGATGACGATAGGTGTCCTCCCGGGCCACGACCCGACTGAGAAACCCGCCCACCAATGCATAGGCGAGGA
>JASLOY010000051.1:12436-12703 GCA_030745255.1 Vicinamibacterales bacterium | reverse complement strand
GACGAGAAGTCTCCTTCCCGGCGCTGAGTCGACCTCACTCGTTACCGCTCCGAGCCTGGAGCCGTCCGGTTCCACCATCGTGAGTCCGGCCGAAGTCGCGAAGCGATTGAACGGACTCTATCCAATGGATGCGAGGAATCGACAGTACTTCACGCTGCTGTACGGAGTACTCGACACCGAGGAGCGCCGTCTTAGCTGTATTTGCGCGGGGCACCCGGGACCGGTGCTGATCCGGGCCGGCCAGCCGCCTCGGGTGTTTGACATGCC
>JASLOY010000051.1:0-12426 GCA_030745255.1 Vicinamibacterales bacterium | reverse complement strand
GATCCCGATCGGCATGATGGACGGCACCACCTACACCGATACCGTCATCGAGTTGCAGCCTGGCGACCGGCTCTACCTCTATTCTGATGGTGTGACCGAAGAGACCAACCCCGACGACGTCCCATTCGAGAACGAACGGCTCTTCAAGACGCTAGACGGCGCACGCGCACAGACCCTCGACCAGAGCGTCGAGGTGCTGGTCGACGCCGTGCTGTCCTGGAACGGGCACGAGCGTCTGAGCGACGACCTGACGGTGCTGGCGCTCGAGATCCGATAACGGGCGCCATCCGGTTGCTCGAGGCCTTAGATCGCAGCACCGAACAGGTGCTGCCGAGGAGTATGTGAGCCCGGAGCACCTGACGGGTCCGGGGGCCGGTGCTGGACACCCCTGCACGGACGCGATCGAATTCCTATCGAATTAGATAGGAGTCCCATGGCGACCGAGAAGCTCGACCTGCTGATTCTCAAGACGCTCGACCTGGGTCCGCTGCACGGCTACGGCATCAGCCGGCGCATCGAACAGGTCTCGGAGGGCGTGTTTCGCGTCACCCTTGGCGCCCTCTATCCGGCGCTCGAGCGGCTCGAACGGGCGGGCGCCATCAAGGCCGAGTGGTCGGTCTCGGAGAACAACCGGCGCGCACGCTACTACACGCTGACGCGGGCAGGCCGGCGCCAGCTGACCGCCGAGCGGAAAGAGTGGCACCGTGTCGCCGAGGCAATGACGCGTGTGCTGCAGACAGACGTGGAATAGCCCGACGATCGTTCCGAGTGGCACACGGAGACGTTCATGACCGGATTGCTGCGTCACTTCCGCGAGCTGTTCCAGACACGCCGGCTCGACCGTGAGTCTGTCGACGAGCTCGAGCAACATCTCGCTCTGGCGGTCGACGCTCCGGGAGGTCGACCCCCAGAAGCCGGCCTATGGCCTGACGCCGCTCGAGGACCTGGTCGGCGCCACGATGGTGCGCGACCGGCAGGCGATGGTGACGCTGCTCGCCTTTGCCGTCTCCGCCGTCTTGCTGGCGATGCTCGGTGTCTACAGTGTGTTGTCGGCGCGCGTGCGTGAGCGGCACCAGGAGATCGGGGTACGCATGGCGCTTGGCGCCGACACGTCCCAACTCATCGGCTGGGTCGCCCGGCGCGGCGTGCGGCTGCTCGCCTGGGGCGCCGCCGTCGGTCTGGTCGCCACGTGGCCGCTGACCGGTCTGCTGTCGGGATTCTTGTTCGCCGTGCAGCCGACCGATGCGCTGACCGCGGTGTCGGTGGTGGCGTTACTAGGCCTGGTCGGCATTGCGGCAACACTGGTGCCGTCCTGGCGGGCCACCAGGGTCGACCCCGTCGCGGTCCTGCGGCGGGGGTGAACTGTTCTGAACGAGACGATGCTTCTGTGGCGCAGGCCGTCAGGCCTGCGAAGCAAGGCGTCAGCCCTGCCCGCGACAGCTAGGGAACGGCACAGACGAAGTTGCTCGCATCGTCGATGCTGCCCGACCCGGTGTAGGTTGCCACCTGCGGATACGGGCAGAGGGGTCGCGTGCGCGTCACGTCTCCGTCTTCGACCCGAGCCGCCGCGATCCGGTCCGGCGCTGTGTCCCCCTCGACCCAGTTGATGAGCGGTGTCAGCGCGTCGAACCGATCGGTGCCGAGACCCCCGCGGCAATGGAACATGCCGGGCACCATGAACAGCCGGTAGAACTCGGACGTGGTCTGCGGCCCCAGCGTCGCCTGCACGTTCTCGTAGTAGCTCACGCCCATCAACGGGTTCAGCGCCGCGTCAGCCCAGCCAAAGTAGGTGATCATCTTGCCGCCGATCGCATGGAAGGCCGACAGATCAGGGTCGGTGGCGTCGAGCATCTCACGGACCGTCACCCGGTCGGGGTCGGTGTCGAAGTCAAAGGTGCGCCAGTCGAATGCGGGCTCGTCTGGTGTGAACGCGAGATACCTGAAGAACATCTCGGAGAACGACATGCCGAGCGTCTGACCTCGTGGGGTGACGATCCAGGGGTACCATCCGCTGCCCGCCTCGGCCCCGACCGGCTGTCCGGGGAACAACGGCGCGCCCCGGCTGACCGGGCCGTCGTAGATCGCCTGAAGCGTCTCGATCTCGCCCACGGTGAAGCAGGCGTCGCCCGGGTCCCGGTCGCAGCGCGGCAAATCTCGCGCCGGGTCGAAGTCGCACCGACGGGGATCGTCGATCAGCCCATCCTCCAGCCCGTCCGCCCTGTCGCATCGGCCGTAGACCGCCTCGCCGACCATCGCCACCTTGGCCTCGCTGAGCGGAGTTCTCGCCAGTGCCTGGTTCATCCAGACATACGCGATCTGCGTATTGGTGAAGTCGAGCACCGGCGCGCCCGCCAGGATGCCGTCGAAGTCGTCCGGAAACCGCTGTGCCGACATCAGTCCCTGCCGCCCACCGGTCGAGCAGCCATCCCAGTAAGCGTGCGTGTGGAAGGCGCCGTAGTAGGCGGCGATCACGACCTTGGCGGTGACGGCCGTCAAGTGGACCGCACGGAAGGCATAGTCGATCTCCTTGGCCAGGTTGTCGTGCGCGAAGGTGGCGAGCGGCTGGACACGACTGTCGTGGCCGGTGTCGGTGGTGGCGGCGGCGAACCCGTGCGCGACCGCTCGCATCGACGTGACGAGTGTGCCGGGATCGCTGGGGCCGTTGCCGGCGTAGCCGCCGTTGCCGTGCATGTAGAAGCGGCCGTTCCAGCCCGTCGGCAGGTGCACGCCGAACCGGATCTCCGGTGCAATGACGCCGTATACCCGACAGTGCTCTGGCTGGTCGCCGGTTGCGGCGACCAGCGTGGCCGAGACGATCGCATAGTCGTGCCCGGTTAGATGACGCAGCGACCCGCAGGACACGGCGGGACGCGTGGTCGCGACCGTGTAATCGATCGTCGAGCGGCTGGCGTCGAGAAAACTCGACCTGTTCTGGGCCGTGGCCGATGAGCCGATCAGCAGCAGTCATCCGCAACCGGCGAGCACGAAACCACTGGTGGACGTCCTTCTCATGACCATGCGCTGATTATATGTCTGGCCTGCGCGTGACTTTTTCTCGAGATACGGACAGGATCGCGTGATGAGCCACTCGCCCCTGCCGGCGACCACTCGAGTGTTTCCGTTCCTGCGTTATGAAGACGCGCCCGCCGCGTTCGAGTGGCTGGCCCGGGCGTTCGGCTTCGAGAAGCAGATGCTCGTGCCGGGCCCCGACGGTACCATCGCGCACGCGCAGCTGCGCTACGGCGGCAGCGTGATCATGATCGGGTCGATCACCGACGACGTCATGAAACTGAAGAGACCCGCTGTGGTGGGCGGCGCGACGCAGGGGCTCTACGTGCATGTGGACGACGTCGATGCGCATCACGACCGCGCCAAGGCGGCCGGTGCCGAGATCATCATGGAGCTGGAGGACAGCGACTACGGTTCGCGCGAGTACATCGCGCGCGACCCCGAGGGCCACGTCTGGAGCTTCGGCACCTATGCGCCGGACATGGAAGGCGGGAACACATAGGACGGCATGGTCAGGCGGGTGGGCCGCACGGCCAGGCTGATCCTTCGGACTATCGTCTACTGCCCGTCATAGAGATACTGCACGGTCGTCCGGAGCCGATCGTCCGCCGCCACAAAATCGCTGAACTGGCCGGGCACGCTGTACGACGCGATGATCTGGTCGACCGTCCGGCCGGCCGCCTTGCCCTGGGCCGTCTTCATCACCACGTCGTTGTAGAACCCGCCATAGTCGACGAAGTCCTGCCAGGTCAGCGGGGTTGGGTTGTGTCCGGGAATCACCGTGTCCACGCCGGAGATGCCGGCCGCCGCCTTTTCCAGCGTCTTGCCGAACTCGGTGGCGCTCCCGTTGCTGCTGGCCACATCGAGATACGGCAGCCCCTTGCGCGCGAACATGTCGCCCGTGTGCATGGTGCGCGCCTCGCGGAACACCACGAAGGTGTCGCCGTCGGTGTGTCCGCGCCCGAAGTAGAACAGGTCGATTTGGTCGGCGCCGCCAAACAGCGTCATCGTGTCGCTGAAGGTCCGGTCCGGCAGAAAGCGGGCGTTGTCCCCCTTGAACGAGTCGCAGTTCTTGATGGAGCCGCCCTGGAAGCCGGCGCCGTCGTCGCAGTCGTCGCTGCGGAGGTTGGCGGCCGTATTTTCGTGCACGACGATGTCGACCGTGTCGGGAAACTCCGCGTTCGACCCGGTGTGATCCCAGTGGGTGTGCGTGTTGATGATGGTCGTGATCGGCTTGTCGGTCAGCTCGCGGACCCCACCGAGGATGTCCTGTCCGTAGCCCTTGATCTTGGTGTCGACGAGGGCGACGCCGTTGGCCATGACGAAGATGGCGGTGTTGCCGCCGCCACCCATCCCCTGCACCGAAGGAGCGTTGGCCAGCATGAACAGGTTGTCAGCGACACGGTGCGCCGTGAGCGCGGCGCGATCCTGTCGCGCGTCGTTGACGGCGATGGTGGCGAAGACCCCGGCGAGGGTCAGGACGCCCAGGCAGATACTGCGTCTCATGGCGATGTTCTCCCGCGCCCAACGCGGCGCCGCCACACTATACCGGCCCTGATGGTCGGCTGCCAAACGGCCGGGTCGAACGCGGCGCTCACTCTCGGCTCTGTTGAAGCTCCAGCCACGACCGGAGCATGTTGGTGACGAAGGGAACGTCCCCGGTGTTCTGGGAGTTGTGTCCGACCCCGGGCAGGGTGACGAGTGTCAGGTCCCGGCCCATCGACTCCCAGGTGTCGTTCAGCGACGCATTGACGTAGGCGCCGTCGTCGAGCCCGTGGAACTCCAGCACCGGGACCTCGAGCGGGACGATGGGCGAGTCGTCCACCATCCAGGGCGCCGCCGGATAGTAGGCGCGGTAGTAGTTCAGCATCGCCTCGTAGTCCGACCGGCGATAGGCCTCCAGATACCGCTCGTACCAGACCGTCCCCTCGTACTGTTGGGCGCGTCGCTCGGCGTCCATGCCGCCGAGGTCTCCCTCGGTCGTCGTGAACCGGGCGATGTAGGCGCTGCGTCGTTTCTGTTCGTTGTTCAGCGCCATCTCCCGCTTGCGTGAGCGGGGGTGGGGCCGGTTGAAGATGACGAGGTTCTCGGTCAGCTCGGGATAGCGCTCGGCAAACGACCAGCCGACGATGCCGCCCCAGTCGTGACCGACGATCGTCGCCCCCTCCACCCCGAGGTCGGCGATCACGGCGGCCGCGTCGGCGGTTAGGCGCGCGACGTCGTAGTGTTCCACACCCGTCGGCCGGTCGCTACGGTTGTAGCCACGCATCGACATCGCCACTACCTGGTAGTCGTCGGCGAGCGCGGCCATCTGATACCGCCAGTCGTACCACTGGTTGGGAAACCCGTGCATGAACAGCACCACAGGGCCCTCGCCGAGAGTCACGTAGTGGATTCGCACCCCGTCGTTGTCTGCGTAGTGATGCTCGACCAGGTTGTAGACGTCATCGACGTCGACCTGCGCCGCTGCCGTGCCGACGCACAGGAGACCAAGAAGCGACGTGGCGATAATGCATCGTGTCATGCGGAAACCTCCAGGATACGCGACACAACCAGTGTGTCGTCGTGCGTCATCGTGGGTTCAGGTCACGGTCCAGCTCCACCACGGCGCGGCCAAATCGTATGTCGGTGACGCCGACGCGGTAGCCGTCGGGAAGCGCCTCGATGGTGTAGCTCGGAAACCGGGTCCAGGTGGCGAGCCCCCAGAGCGCGGGTGCCGACAGCGCCGCGCCGGCCGCCGGGTGATCGTCGCCAATCGTCGTCACGCCTCCATCCAGTTGCACTCGCTCCGACGCGAGCCAGTCGAACGCCAGGCGATGATAGTGCTGGTCGTCGGCCATCACCACGCTGCGTCGGAACGGGTCGGCCGGGGTCGGGCCCACCATGATCTGATTGGCCTCGAGCCCGCGGTCTCGTGCCCACCGCTCCACCTCGAGCCGCACGAGTTGGGAGCTGCCCACCATCGCTAGGACGTAGATGCCGGCGAGCACGAGCCCGGAGGTCGCGACCCGCTGGAGCCGGGGCTGCAGGCCGCCCCAGACACGCAAACCGGCGACCATTGCCAGCCCGAGACACCAGAAGACTCGCAAACCGAACGGCACGCCGGGTACGCCGGTCACCAGGGCGGTCGCAATCGCGCCCAGTGCGATCCACCCCGCCGCCAGTATCCGCGACGCGCTATGCGCCAGCACCACGATGGTCCCGAGCATCAGCCAGACCCACGGGTCGACGATGAACAGCGAATCGCCGTAGAACCAGCGTCCGTCGAATGGCATGAGGAGCCGGATCCCGTAGGTGTTGAGCCAGTCGAGCGCCGGGTGAGTCAGGAGCGCGAGATAGGAGAGTCCGAGCAGCCGGACCACCGGGACCGGTGTTGCGGTCGGTGTTTGTGCGCAGCGGAACCGGTCGACCAGATGCATGGCCCAGGCGAGCAGGGGCGGCAGCACCGCCATCGCCAACACGCCGTGGGTCCAGCCTCGACGGAATCCGAGCGCCACGTCACTCCCCAGGAAATAGGTGGCGGCATCGATGTCCGGTAGATTAGCGCCGATGACGCACGTGGCGGTCCCGAGCCTCACCCGGCCAAACCGGGTCTGCGCGAGGCTGGCGCCGGCGAGCGTGTGAGTCAGGGGATCCATGTGCGGTAGAAGTCAGAAGTCAGAAGGCAGAAGGCAGAAGTCAGACAGGCCAAGAATACCGGAGTTTGCCGGGTGTCGGGACGGGCCGTAACATAAGGGTTCGGTTTTCCTACGAAAGGAGATTTCTTGAAACGGTCCACGATACTGCGTGACGTGCCGATCGCCTTCATCGGGACCGGGGCGATGGGCGAAGCGATGATCGGCGGTCTGTTGCGGCACGAGCTCGTCGAGCCGGGCGCCATCACCGCCGCTGACCGACGTCCGGAGCGCTTGAAAGAGGTGCGCGATCTCTTCCACGTCCACACGACACGGGACAACCGCATCGCCGTGCGCAAAGCCCGCATCGTCGTGCTGTCGGTCAAGCCCCAGGTCCTCTCCGCGGTCTGTGCCGACCTGAAGGGGGTGCTTCGGCCCAAGACGCTGGTGGTGTCGATTGTGGCGGGCGCCCGCATCGCGTCGATCGCTGCGGGCCTGGGTCACAAGGCGATCGTGCGGACGATGCCCAACACGCCGGCCCAGGTTGGCGAAGGCATGACGGTCTGGACCGCGACCGAGGCGGTGTCGGACGCTCAGCGGGAGCAGGCGGGCGCCATTCTGGGCGCGCTCGGCAAGCAGCTCTACGTGCATGACGAAGAGTTTCTCGACAAGGCGACCGCCGTCAGCGGCAGCGGGCCGGCCTATGTCTTTCTGTTGATGGAGGCGCTGATCGATGCCGCCGTGCATCTCGGGTGGTCGCGCGCCGACGCCCGGGAGATTGTCATCCAGACGGTGCGAGGCGCGGCGATGTTCGCCGAGCGGTCCCCGGTGCACCCGGCCGAGATGCGCAACCTGGTGACGTCGCCCGGTGGCACGAGCGCCGACGCGATCTATCAGCTTGACAAAGGAAGCTTCCGGACGGTGCTGTCGAAAGCGGTGCTGGCCGCCTACCAGCGCAGCGTCGCGCTGGGCGCCCAAGCCGACGCCGCCGCCACGGCGCCCCGCGCCACGCTCGACCCGGCGAAGAAGACCACGCGAAAGACTCGAAAAACGAGCCGGTAGGGCCGCGCCCAGGAACGATGATGGTTGCGAAGCCTCCAGTTCCTCCTGTCTCCTGGGGGCCTTGACCCCTTCCATGTCCCTCACCTCTGTCTTCAACCTCGCCGCGCTGGTGGTCACACTGGCGGCGGCGTGCGGCTGGATCAACCACCGCTGGTTCCGGTTGCCCCACACCATCGGGCTCGTCCTCATCGCGCTTAGTGTGTCGTTCGCGGCGCTACTGCTCGACGCCGTGGCGCCGGCGTTGGGGCTCGAGCGTACGGTGCGCGACACGCTCACGCGAATCGACTTTCACGACACCCTGATGACCGGCATGCTGGGGTTCCTGCTGTTTGCCGGGGCCCTTCACGTCGACCTGGCGCTTCTGGTCAGTCGCCGCTGGGCGATCTCGACCCTCGCCACCGCAGGCATTCTGCTCTCGACGGGGCTCGTCGGGGCGGCCACCTTTCTGCTGACCGGTCTGGCCGGTCTCGACCTTCCGCTGCCCTACTGCCTGGTGTTTGGCGCCTTGATTTCGCCGACCGATCCGATCGCCGTGCTGGCCATCCTGAAGAAGACCACGGTGCCGGAGACCCTCGAGGCGAAGATCGCCGGCGAGAGTCTGTTCAACGATGGGGTGGGGGTCGTGCTGTTCACGATTCTGGTCGCCGTCGCGACAGGCGGAGGCGAGCATGGCGCCGCGCCGACGGCAGGCGGGATTGCGCGCCTCTTCCTTACCGAGGCGGTTGGTGGTGTCGCCCTCGGGCTGGCGGCCGGGTATTTGGCCTATCGGGCGATGCGGGCGATCGACGAGCACAACCTCGAGGTGTTGATAACGCTGGCGCTGGTCATGGGCACCTATGCGCTCGCCTTGCAACTACACCTGTCCGGCCCGATCGCGATGGTGGTGGCGGGGCTGTTCATCGGGAACCACGGCACGCAGTTCGCGATGAGCGCCGGCACACGCGATCACGTCGAGAAATTCTGGTCGCTGCTCGACGAGATCCTGAACTCGCTGCTGTTCCTGGCGATCGGGTTCGAGGTGTTCGCGTTGACGCTCACACCGGCGATGCTGTGGGTCGCGGCAGCCGCCATCCCGCTGGTGCTGACGGCCCGGTTCATCAGCGTCAGTCTGCCGATCCTGACGCTCCGGCGGTGGCACGACTTCACACCCGGAGCGATACCGGTGCTGACCTGGGGTGGACTCCGCGGCGGCATCTCGGTGGCGCTGGCGCTCTCGCTCCCGGCCTCGCCCGTCCGGGACACGATACTGGCCGCGACCTACGGCGTCGTGGTGTTCTCCATCGTCGTACAGGGGCTGACGATCGAACGTGTCGTCCGCGCCACCGTCAAGTAGGGCCCCCGTCCCCTACCGCGTTCCCTTGCCGTCCATGAAGAACTGTCCGCCGAAGTCGAAGGCGACGTCGAGGCCTTCGCCGGCCGGCTCGAGGGTCACTTCGACCGCAATGCCCTGTCCCTGCATGTTGGCGTCGTACTTCAACACCAGGTTGTCGCCCGACTTCGTGATGTCGGTCACCGTTTCGTTGCCCATGTAGTCGTTCGAGATAAGCCCGGAGACCATACCGCCGACGTCGGTCAGGTCGAGCCCCATCGCGAACTCACCCTGGTCTGTGACCATGCTGAGCGTCCATTTCCCCATGAAGCCGTCGGCGTCGCCGACGGCGAGCGACGACGCGTCTTGCGCGACCGCCGGCGCGGCGGCGAGCGAGGCGACGGTGACGAGCGCGAGAGCAAGTGCTGTTCGAGACATCGGAGACTCCTCACTAGGGATGAACGGCACGGACGGCGCGGCAGCGAACCCGCATCATGGGAACGACCGCGAAACCCTGACGGCCTGCGCCACTTGTATCACCGCGCCCCCGCGGGCGCAACCGGCGCCAGGATGCCGGCAATGCGGCCACGAGTGCCGTGAGCGTCACCGCCAGCCCAGCTCATGGGGTGGTCCCCCGAGCGTCTCTAGCCCGTAGCCTGTAGCCCAAGGCCTGGTTCCCGACCTCGTCATCGTTCGCGCGGCACGCGCGATGAGGAACAATAAGAGCAGATGACGGATCTGCCAGCGCGCATCGGTTCCTATCGGATCACCCGCAAGCTCGGCGAAGGCGGTATGGGAGTGGTCTATGCCGCAATGGACGACAAGCTGAACCGTCCGGTCGCCGTCAAGACGATTCGCGACGCCGGCTCAGACCCCGCGACCCGTGAGCGCTTCTGGCGCGAGGCGCGGGCGGCTGCGTCCGTCAACCATCCCAACGTGTGCCAGCTCTACGAGATCGCCGAGGACGCGGGCGAGCTGTTTCTGGTGATGGAGCTGCTCGACGGGCGTCCGCTGTCCGAACAGCTCGAGGCGGGGCCGATGCCCCCCCACGATGCGCTCTCCATGTTGCTGCCGGTGCTGGCGGCGCTCGAGGCGCTGCATGGGCGCGGCATCGTGCATCGGGATCTGAAACCGTCGAACGTGTTCGTGACCGACCACGGCGTCAAGCTGCTCGACTTCGGGCTGGCGCGCTCGGTGGCCGATGACTTGGCGGCGACCACGGCGGATCTGACGGTGGCGGGTCAGGTGGTCGGGACGCCGGCCTACATGGCGCCGGAGCAGCTCGACGAGTCGCGGGTCGATGCGCGGGCGGATCTGTTCGCGGCCGGCGTGCTGTTGTTCGAGATGGTGACTGGTCGCTCGCCCTTCGCCGCGGCGTCGATGATGGCGTCGATGCACGCGGTCCTCTACGAGCGTCCGCCGGTGCTCACCGGGTCCGCCTCGGTCGAGGCGGTCGACCGTGTCGTTCGCCGCGCGCTCGAGAAGAAGCCAGCCGACCGCTATCAGAGCGCCGCGGAGATGGCGGCCGCCGTGCGGGCCGCCGACGGCGCGCACGATTCGGGCGAGATGGCCCGCGCGGTGGCGGTCACGCGTCTGGTGGTGCTGCCATTCCGTGTGGTCCCGCCGGATCCCGACACCGATTTTCTCGCCGTCGGTCTGGCCGACGCGCTGACGGCGTCGCTCTCGGGTCTCGACTCGATGGTGGTCCGGTCGCCGCTTGCCGCCGGCAGCTTCGCCGGCCCGGCCCCCGACCTGAAGGTCATCGCGACCACGCTCGACGTCGATGCGGTGCTCACCGCGACGCTGATGCGCGCCGGCGACCAGCTACGGGTCAGTGCCCAGCTGGTCGAGGCGCCGGCCGGCACCGTGCAGTGGTCGCACCGGTCACAGACCGGGCTCGGCGACCTGTTCGCCTTGCAGGACGAGCTGACTCGCCAGATTGTCGAGTCGCTGTCGGTGCCGTTGTCACGCTCCGAGGAGCAGGCGCTAAAGCAAGATGTGCCGGCGAGCGCGCGCGCCTACGAGTTCTACCTGCGTGCCACTCAGTACGGTCAGACCAGCGAGACGCAGGAGCTGGCGCGCGACCTGTATCTGCAGTGCCTGGACGAGGACCCCGACTATGCGCCCGCTTGGGCCCGGCTTGGCCGCATCTACCGGCGCATCGGCGGCTGGGGCGACAAAGCGCAGTCGGCCGATTACTTCGAGAAGGCGGAGGCGGCGTTCATGCGGGCCCTCGAGCTGAGCCCGGATCTGTCACTCGCCCATCACCTGTATGCCTATCTCGAGCTGGATCTTGGCCGAGCCGAAGAGGCGATGCTCCGGTTGCTCGAGCGAGCGAAACGACACCGCGCCGACCCGGAGCTGCTTGCCGGTCTGGTCCACGCGTTGCGCTATTGCGGGTTGCTCGATGCCTCGGTCGCGGCGTTCGAGAAGGCGAGGCGGCTCGACCCGAACGTCGTGACCAGCGTGTGCCAGACCTTCTGGATGCTGGGCGATGTCCGGCGAGCGGTCGAGACCGAGCGTCAGGAAGACCGGATGATGGGGCTCCTGGCGGCGCTCCGCGAGAAGCGCACCGCGCCGGTCATCGAGGAGATGACGCGGCGCGCGGCGAAGGCCCATGGGTCCGAGCTGGACATGGCTCGGGCGTTTCTCGCCATGCTCGAGGACGACCGCGAGGCGTTGACCGCGCCCTTCGATCGCACGACGGCGAACACCCGGGATCCGGAAAACCTCTACTACATGTCGCTGATGGCCGCGCACGTTGGCGATGACGAACGGACGCTCGCGATGCTGGAGCGCGCGGTGGCCGGCGGGTGGTTCTGTCACGCGACGATTGCGCGCGAGACCTGGCTGGAGGCGGTGCGGGACACCCCGAGGTTCGCGGCCGTCCTTGCACAGGCCGAAGCTGGCCACCGGCATGCGGCAGCCGCCTTCCAGGAGGCTGGCGGCGACCGATTCCTAGGGTTGTCCTGAGCCCCGCCGGATGCGGTCGCTTCAGGCCGCTGACGGAACCTTGCGGACCGGGGGAGGGGCGCCATCCGTTGGTGCACGTTCCACCAAGGTGAGCCGTTTCACCTGCGTTTGGGTGCGCGGCTGCCGCCGCGCCGCCTCGTCCTGCCACGGCAGGCGACTGCACTCCTCGCAGGGCCCCGGTCGGTCGACCGCTTCGGGGCGTTCACACTCGACTCCGCAGCTTGGGCAGACAGCCATGTAGACCCCTCTTGCCAATCACCGCTCTAGCGAGGCTCCGCCTCAAATCACCCTGACGCCGTCGGCTCCCGCCTCGCGCTGGGCTACCATTCTGCAATTCTTCAATGGCCCCGCTACGCGCGGGCTACACTCCCTGAGCGGCCCGAGAGCAAAGGGAACGCGAACAAAAGTCGACTCGCCAGTTCCGATTCGCACCACTCGAGGAGTCTAGCCAGCCCGAGA
>JASLOY010000519.1 GCA_030745255.1 Vicinamibacterales bacterium | reverse complement strand
GTTCAGACAGGAACCTCGGCACGAAACGGGGCGAGGATCACGGGTCGCGACCCAGGGCCGGCTTGTCGAGCAGTTCGAAGCGCAGGCGCTTCTCTGCTTGGTGTAGGTCGCGTTCGTTGATGGCATCGCATGCCTTTCGCAGTCGGTCCATTCTGGCGGGTTGACGCTCGTTCGGGTGGATACGGTAGGTGACCTGTGAGGGTGAGGTGACGACGGTCACCGGCAGCATGTTGAGCTCCTCGATGAAGGTGCGATATTGGATCTTCAATCCTCCGAAGTACTCATGAAGTGCGAACTCGACGAGCGCGAGCATGGCCATTTTGACGCAGGTCATGACGGTCTCGCGCGTCGTGTCGCGCTTGTAGATTTCGCGCGGGTGCGACTGGTAGCGCTCGAGTTCGCGACGGCTGTTTTGGAGCCGCTTTTCCGCTTTGCGCCGCGCGGTTCCGACGACCTTGCGCGTGTCGGACGACAGTGAGTCGCTCTTTTCGGCGTCTTCGGCGGCGCGCCCGACTCGTTCGAGATCTCGCTCGGCGGCGGCGACGCTGCGCTCGAGCTTCTCGAGCTTTGTCTCGAGGGCAACATGGGCAACGTTCTGCCCTCCGAAGCCGTGGGAACGGTTGAGCCCGCCGCCGTTGCGCGCGTTGCGGTGAAGTTGCTCCTGGTGGGGCCACCGGGACAGGTACGCCGAAGCGACGTCTTCGGTCGGCAGCGCCTCGGGCGGCATGTCGGTCACGAAGTGCGTCGTCACGGGATTTCGACTCCCGGGCCGCTGCATCTGTACCGCCCGTAGCGTGATGTCGTGGTCCTCGAGGGTGCTTCGGGACAACACGATGTCGGTCTCCCGAACCTCGTCGTGCTTCCGGTACGACACCCAGGGTCCGCGCGGCGTGACCCGAGCGCTCTTGAGCGCGCCACCTTTGACAACGGTGACGAATCCCCGCTGCTGGCTCAGCGTCAGCGCGTCGAGGATCTCGACCGTCGCCATCTCCGCGTCGATGATCGACAGACGGCCGACCTCTCCGGGGCCGAGGACACGGTCGAGCTCGTCGAGAAGCAGTGGCAGCCGGCGCTTCAGCGACACCGTCCCCGCCACCGTCTCGACGACCAGGGGAACGCCTGGGCCGCCGGTCACGACGATACGGCTCAGGCAGGGTGAGACCCGACCGGTCCGTGACACCTTGCCGCTGAGCGCAAAGCGAGACGTCCAGTACGGATCCTGTGTTGCGTCGATGTACACCGCGAACTGAAGCCAGCTCGGGCCGTCCTGCCGCCACGGTGTGCTGATGCGATGCCACAGATTCGCGTGGCAGTTCCACATCGCCTCGCCGACATCGAGCAACGCCAGCTCCGACAGCGCCTTGTCGAGCGTCGCCCCTCGATACGCCGTCGGAAGCGCCACACCCAGCCACGCACCCGCCGGAGCGTTGAGACCCCCGAAACCCCGCCGTTCGGTCAGCAGCGGCGCCGCCCCCATCGCGAACAGTCGCTTCTGCACCCACTTCGGGCCGAGTTTGACAAGCTGAAGCGACGCGAGAGGACGACGATTTCGCTTGCTGGCGTCCCCATCCCAGCGGCTGTCGGCCTCGTCCTCGGCGACCCCATCGCGGTAGTGGATATTGTACTCGGGAACAAAGCGCCCGCGGTCGTCGCGGGGGCCTAGCGACGGCTCGAAGGGCTCGTCCGGATCCGGGGTCGTCTCGATCGTCCGTCGCCCCGATTCCATCGCGGCTTCCGCCAGTGCAGCGAAGCTTCCCGTCTCCGCCTCCGCGGCCGCCAATAGCGCAATCCCGGCGCCGCCGCTGTAGGTCACAGTTTCCGCACCAACGCCTGCCGGATTGCCGGCTCTGCCGACCAGACCGGCCCTACCCCAGATCCGCTTCAGCGACGAGTCGCTGATATCTCCGGCCTCACCAAACTTCGCGATCAAGAGCTGCCGGGCCTGATCGCATCCCATCGCAGGCACCGCCATCCGCAAGCCGCACGTCGCATGGCGCACCGGGTCGGGCACGGGCTTCTGCGGTGGTGGCACCCGCCTGTCCAGCATGCGCTCCCACGCCGGGCCTTCACCATGCTCGTACCGGCGTCGCAGGTGCTGGAATTGCGACCAGGTCCACTCCGGCGCTACCTCAGCGACGGACCGTCGCAAGCTCACGCCCTCCGCGTGGCGGCCCCACACCTGCGCGAGTAGCTCCGCGCGTCGCATGGCCTCGTCCATCCGGGCTGTCCAGCTCTGTACGCTCAGCTGCTCGCGAAGCGCCTGAGCTCCGGGGGTCGTGGGCTCCGGACATCTCGGTCTCGTCGCTTTCGTGTCGTCCATGCCGGCACGAAAGCACGAGTCGCTCCCGCTGACGATCCCCTGATGTGCCCGCCAACCGAGGCCGGTCGGATCGACTCCAGCGACACGATCGATCAAATCAGCAACTTCCGTATTCAGGAGAGCGAGTTACACCGCACTCGCTCAGTTTCGTGCCGAGGTTCCTGTCAGACGGCGGCGATGGACATGTTGCTGCGGCGCGTGCGAGATGTGCCGGGGAGCCTCGACTACCTGCACAACAGGGCCGCGTAGCGATGCGATCGACTCGCCAAGACCGAAGACGCGTGACCGTCGGCTTCATCTCGCCGCCTGAGTGGGATGATCCCTCGCCAGAGGAGTTCCGGCAGCTGTCGGCCACCGAGATCGGCGTCGAACAGGCAACCCTCGCCTTCCAGAACTTCGACTGGACGCTGGGAACGATCGCGGAAACCGAGCCCGAGCTCCTGCGCGCAGCCACACATCTCGGCACCCGCGGATGCGACGTGGTGGCCAACGTCGGAACGCCCTTCTCCTGGGCAGGCCTGCGAGACGTGGTCGCTTCCCGCGAGCGCGCCGCCCGCCTCACCGCAGCTTCGAGCTGCCCCGTCGTCATGACCTCGACAGCCATCCTCGCCGCCCTCGGCGCGCTGGGTGTGCGACGGGTCGGGCTGGCAACCACGTATTACTCCGACGAGTGGACCGCGGGATGGAGCAAGTTCGTCCGCTCATCGGGCTTCGAGGTCACCGCGGCGAGAAGCCTCACCGACCA
>JASLOY010000518.1 GCA_030745255.1 Vicinamibacterales bacterium | reverse complement strand
CGTGAAAAGCGGTGTCAATGTAGCCTCGCGACATCCCGGCAACTGGCGACGACGAACCTCTCAGCTCGAAAACATCCGCATTTCGATGGAGTTTTCCCCGCGCCGTTCATCTACTGCATCCAGCCGACGACCAGCGGCACGAAGATGACCGCGACAATCGTCATCAACTTGAGGAGGATATTGAGACTCGGCCCGGACGTGTCCTTGAACGGGTCGCCGACGGTGTCGCCGATCACCGCCGCCTTGTGCCGCTCAGAGCCCTTGTCGGTCTCCTCGATCAGCTTCTTCGCGTTGTCCCAGACACCGCCCGCGTTGGCCATCATCAAAGCCATCAACACACCGGTGACCAGAGCGCCACCCAGCAGACCGCCCAGCCCCGAAACTCCGAGCAGGAACCCGGTCAGCACCGGCGCCGTCACGGCCAGCAGCCCCGGCACGATCATCTCCCTGATGGCCGAACGGGTAGAAATGGCGACACACTTCGCCGAGTCAGGCTCGGCCGTTCCCTCGAGCAGCCCGGGAATGCTCTTGAACTGTCGCCTGACCTCTTCGATCATCTCGTTCGCCGACCGGCCCACGGCGTTCATCGTCATGGCCGAGAAGATGAACGGCAGCATCCCACCGATGAACATCCCGATCAGCACGTTCGGGTTGGTCAGCTCGAGACCAAGCTGACGCGGGTCGAACACCCCGACGCCACCGGCCGCGGACACCGCGTCGGCCGCCTTCGCCTGGAACGTCGAGAACAAAGCAAGCGCCGTCAACGCCGCCGACCCGATCGCGAAACCCTTGCCCATCGCAGCGGTCGTGTTCCCCACCGCATCGAGCGCGTCGGTGCGGTCCCGGACAAAGGGCTCGCACTTGCTCATCTCGGCGATGCCGCCCGCATTGTCAGCCACCGGGCCGTAGGCGTCAACCCCGAGACTGATCCCGAGCGTCGACAGCATGCCGACCGCCGCGATCGCGACGCCGTATTGACCGCCCATCTGAAAGCTGAAAAATATCGCGAGACAGATAACCAGTATCGGATAGCCGCACGACATCATCCCGACGCCCAGTCCGGCGATGATGTTGGTCGCCGGCCCAGTCTTCGACTGCTCGGCAATGTGGGCGGCCGGTGGCTTGTCCTTGCCGGTGTAGTACTCGGTCAGCTTGCCGATCACCACACCGGCGACGACACCGAACACCACGCACCACATCACGGCCCACGGCACCGACATCATCTGAATCAGACCGGCCGCGCCGATGAGCACGATGACCGACGCGACGATTAGACCGCGCAACAACGCGCTCTGCACTTTGCTCTCGTCGTCGGTCCGAACGGTGAACGTCCCGAGCATCGACGCGATGATGCCGAACCCGGCCAGCAGTATCGGAAAGACCGCCAGATCCGCCTGCACCGCGGTGAACGCGCCGCCGGCGGTGCCCCACAGATCGCCGGCGGCCGTGGCGGTCAGCGCCCAGGCCAGCGCCACCGAGGCGATGATGCTCCCGACATACGACTCGAACAGGTCCGCGCCCATCCCGGCGACATCGCCGACGTTGTCACCGACACTGTCGGCGATGGTGGCCGGGTTGCGTGGGTCGTCCTCTGGAATTCCTGCCTCGACCTTGCCCGACAGGTCGCCGGCCACATCCGCCGCCTTGGTGAAGATGCCACCGCCGACACGCGCGAACAGGGCGATCGACGAAGCCCCGAACGACATGCCGAGCAGGGACTCGACGGCGGAGGCCCCTTGGCCGGCGAGCCCGCCATACAGGTAGTAGAGCAAGGCGATACCAAGCGTGCCAAGCGCGACGACGGTGAGCCCCATGACGGCGCCGCTCGAGAATGCCACCTGCAGAGCCCCAGCGAGGCTCTTCTGCGCCGCCGCCGTCGTCCGCACTGCGGCGCCGGTGGCCGTACGCATGCCGACCCACCCGGCGGTCGCCGAGAGGCTGGCACCGACGAGGAAGCTGACACCGACCAGCAAGGAGTTCCCCGGAAGAAACGCCACGAGAACGCCAAACATGAGCGCGACGAAGACCGCCAGCACGCTGTACTCCGTGCGCAGGAAGGCCATCGCCCCGCTCCGGATCAGCGCGGAAATCTGCTGCATCCGTTCTGACCCGGCGTCACGGCGGTTGATACTGCCAATCAAGATGAACGCGAAGATCGCCGCGGCGATCGGCGCGCCAATACCCAGAAGTACGTATAGTGGATTGTCCATTCGAGCCCTTGTCTGTCCGCTACCTCAGTGTTCTGGACATCCACACTTGGGGATGTCGTGATGCGCAATCGTGTCGTTCACACGGGGAGGTCCAATGTTTCGTGGCAAGAATCGCCGCTGTATTCGACGGGGGCTGTCGGAAGCGCATGCCAGCGATGCGGAGTCTAGCAGCCCGTCGTGAAAGTTGCCGCTGCAGTCGACCGATGCTACATCCCGGCTCACGGCGTTGAGCTTCTGGCTCAGCGGGGTCGAATACTGCCGGTATGCTCCCTCGTCGCGCCTTGTGCGGGCCGTGCGCGACATTGCCACGCCAAGCACTTGGTGCAACGCGGGCCTTTCACCACGAGCTGCTGGCGTCGACCCACCGGTCTGCTGCGGGGCACCACTGCAAACCCGACAACGTAACAATCGCCGTTCGCCGCTGTCAAGCCGCGTCATCGCTTCGAAACCTGACGCGGGCGCGCGGCGTCGAGCACCGGCGCCGCCTCCTCTTCGGTCCGGGCCGCGCGTAACGCCTCACTGAAGGCCATGCCCCCGGTCAGGAAGACCCGGACACCTTCGGGAACCGTCAGGTCCGGATAGAAGGCCTGGCTCTTCGAAAAGACCCGCACGTCCCCGAGATACAGGTGATTGGTCGGCACGTAGACCGCGAGCACCTGCTCGCGGCCGCGGCCCCGGTCCAAGGTGAACTCCTTGGTCAGGAAGCCGAGGAGGAACCCTGCCTGGGGGTCGTCGATGAGCACGACCCGCTTGAAGGCCAGCTCGTTCTCGGGGGAAAAGGCGGCTACCAGCTGTTTCACCGGCGCATAGACAGCCCGGAACACCGGGAGCTTGAGCAGATACGACTCGCCGCGCTGCAGCAGCCGC
>JASLOY010000517.1 GCA_030745255.1 Vicinamibacterales bacterium | reverse complement strand
ATACGTATAACGTAATAATACGTTGTACGTAGCATTCATCGAGTCACGGGAATGAGCGCACAACAAACGGGCCTCGACGACTTCGGCCGCTTCGCGGAACCGGCTCTCCTGATCCTGATCAGCCTGGCCGAGGGTCCGAAACACGGGTACGCCATCACCGACGATATCGAGGCGGTGACTGGCGTACGGCACGGCCCCGGCACCCTCTACGGAGCCCTGGCCAGGCTCGAGTCCCGTGGGTTCATCGAGCCGGTGGAGAGCCAGGACCGTCGAAATCCCTATCGACTGACTGGTCTGGGACGGAAGGCGTTGCAGACGCGTCTCGCGGCGCTGGAGGCGGTTATGAAGGCCGGTCGGCGAAGGCTGGTGGCCAATGAGGGCTGAGGCGCGGTTGTCATGACCTGGATGTTGAGGCTCTATCCATCCGCCTGGCGTCGCCGATACGGCGCGGAGGTGCGGGCGATGCTCGCCGAGGAGCCGAGGTCGCTACGGCTGGGGCTCGACCTCATCGCGGGGGCAGTCGATGCGCGGCTGAACCCGCAATGGACCCCGGCGGCAACCATAGGAGGAGAACACGATATGACCGTCAACACCGCGTGCACGTATGCCCGAAGTGGATACGCGCCACACAGAGCGAAGGCGTCCGCCGCCTGGATGATCGGCATCAGCCTGGTGAGCTTGCTGATCGGGCTGGCACTGACGTCGACCTTTGGAGACAGCGTCTATACCGACGCGCTCTTCAGCGCGGCGTTCTTCATTGCATTGCTCGTCTCGAACTTCGAAGGGCGTGACCCCAGACCCTATAGCGGGTCGGCTCGGGTGGTCATTCTCGGCGCCGGATCGGCGCTGATCTATGGCATCTTTCTGTCCGTCTCGCTCCTGGCCGAGCGGTTTTAACCTTAGACGGGGCTTCGCCCCGAACCCCACGCCGCGCCCGCGAGGCGCGCAGGTGCGCGCCTGGTCGCCCCTGGCTATCGACTCGGGTACCCGCCGATCCACACCGGGCTCGACCATGCCTGGGCGTCGTTCGACTGGCGGACCCGCACGTAGTAGTAGTCGCCTTGCCGCGGGTCGTCGTTGTCGGTGTAATTGAAGCGGACGTCGCGTGGTCCGTCGATGACGATCCGGCGCAGCACCATCCCATCCGTGTAGCCCTCGATCGGCATCGATTGCTCGAGCACGCCATCGCGCAGGTCGCGCAAGCGAAGCCGAGCCTGGCTGGCGTCGATCATCTGGTGCACGCGGTCCGATGGCGGACCTGACCCCGTTTCCATCGCCTCGTCGAGCTCGAGCGCGATCACGGCATCCGGTTGGACGTTCGATAGCGTGAGGCGTAGAGAGCTGGTGTCACCGCGGGTGTTGGTAGCGAACTGCGCGGTGTTTCCGTCGTGCGTCAGCCGCTGGGTCGTGGGGTTGACGTGGTCGGTGGCGCTGATGGCTTCGAGCTCGGCGCCTTCCACTCTCAAGCGACCGCGCCAGTGCCGCCAGCCCCGCGGCGCGTCGCCAACGTGATACGGCGTCGCGTCCGACCGGAACGACAGCAGCAGCTCTTCTGTCGAGCTGGCACCCATGTCTACGAGATAGTCCTGCTCCCACAGCACCTCGTCGTTCTTGTAGAGCGCGATCGATGCGAGCGGCGCCGTGCCGATCACTCGGCCCGTCACTTCCCGGCGCTCGTCGTACGGGGCCCGCTGCCCCATCGCGGCGTCATTCACGCGCATGTCGAGAATGATCCGGTCGCCGGTGGTGGCATAGGTGTGCCGCGTCTTCATCGCGTCGAAGATCGCGTCGCGTGACCGTTCCGGCGCCATGACGGCCGCCAACCCGCCGCGCTGCGCCAGACTGTTTCGGTTCGGGGCCGAATAGCCGGGATGCGAGAGGTGGTCGTCCGAGGCGGCGATCAGCCCCACCTGGTGCCCGCGCGAGAGATAGGCTCGCATGAACCACTCGAAGGTGCCGTGCATCGACATCATCTCGACGAGCGGCTCGAGCAGCGGGTCCGACTGCCGGTAGTCGCCTGGTTGGTGCGCGTGTGGAATCACGAGCACCTCATCCGGGTCGAACCGAGCCTGCAGCTCTTGGTAGAGCTGCGAGAGCGTGGGGAATCGCAAACCGGAAACCAGTTGCTGATCGCCCACTGTCCGGAACAACACGTTGTGATGTCCACCCTGCCGCCGGTTCCTCGTCCACTCCCATCCCAAGAAAGGGATGAACCGGCCGGGGTCGTCGAAGGCGGCGCTCGTCGCCCGCATCTGCTCCCATTCCCCGGCATCGAGCCAGACATCGTGCTCGGAGTGCGTCACGAAGTCGAGCCGCGCGTCGTCCCGCGCGAACTGCATGAAGAATTCCATCGTGCCGATGCCTTCAGCCTGGCCGGAATGGGCGTGCGTGTCGCCCCAGTAGATACGACGCTCCGGGTCGGCAGAGACCAGGATGGGATTGGCTTCACCGGCAATCGCGCCGTCCTCGGACCGGAGCGTGATGAAGTGCGCTCCCGGTTCCGGCAGCGACAGCTCGAGCACGGTGATCGGTTCGTTGCCAGCCGGAGTCGTGGCGGCCGCCTCGCCGTCGACGAGCACGTCGAACGCCGGGATCGGCCCGGTCGCCCGGTTGTAGAAGCGGTCTTCTGCGCGCACCGACAGCTCGAACGACTCGCCGGGCTCGACGACGCTCGGCGCGAAGCCGTGCACGCCAGCCACCGCGGTGCCGGTGACGACGAACGGCTGGATCGGCAGCGGCCGCCACTCGCGCGAGCCGTCGAGATCGACATAGAGCGGCAACGGCATTCGAGCGCTGGACGTGCTGGGGACACGCAGACCAGGGCCGCCGCCTTCGGTGTCGCCGTAGGTAATGGTGACCGACTCTCCCGGGTCCAGCTCGCCCGTCGTCAACCGGAACACGAGTGCGGGCTGCGGCGCCCGGAAGCCGCCGTGAGGTCCAGACGCCATGATCTCGTCGATGCTGAAGACCGCATCGCCGTCGCTCGTGGCAAGCGTGACGTAGCCTTCTCCGGTCGGGTCGTTGGTCTGGAACTGTCCAAAATTAGCGTTGAAGTGCCGCGCCACCCAGAGCCCGCCGCCA
>JASLOY010000516.1 GCA_030745255.1 Vicinamibacterales bacterium | reverse complement strand
ACGCCGTCAAGACGTTCCAGGGGCTGCTGCGAGGCGAGAATTTCGGCAAGCAGCTCGTGCAGCTGTCTGACGATCCCACCAGATGACCGGGTCCCGCCCGTCGCGCTTCCCCGATTCCCTGGTCCTGATCTTCGGGCTGATCCTGCTGGCGCAGGTGGCAACCTACGTGCTGCCGGCCGGGGAATTCGAACGCGAGGGCCGGCAGGTGGTCCGCGGCACCTACCACGCCGTCGAGGCGGCGCCACTGCCGGTCTTCACGTTTCTGACCGCAATTCCGGCGGGGCTGGCCGACGCGGCCGACATCATCTTCTTCATCTTCATCGTCGGCGGGGTGTTTGGCGTCCTGCGGTCCACCGGGGCGATCGACGCGCTGATCGGCCTGGCGATCCACCGCCTGGGCGGACGCC
The DNA here is from genome assembly GCA_030745255.1 of Vicinamibacterales bacterium. GTDB lineage: Bacteria > Acidobacteriota > Vicinamibacteria > Vicinamibacterales > UBA8438 > NP936. The sequence continues at coordinate 2,697 of JASLOY010000516.1, read as the reverse complement.
CGGTGCTGCTGGTCGGCGGTATGGTGACCCTGTTTGCGCTTGGGTCCTCGACGGTCGGAATGGCCGAGGAGTACATGCCGTTCGTCCCGCTGCTGGTCACGATGTGTCTGGCGCTCGAGATGGACGCGGTGGTGGCGCTCGGCATCATCTATGTCGGCGCCGGCATTGGCTACGCCTGCGCGGCGCTCAACCCGTTCACGGTGCTGATCGGCCAGAGCATCGCCGGGCTGGAGCTGACCTCGGGGCAGGGGGTGCGCTGGCTCCTGCTGGCGATCTGTCTGGCTGTGGGCGTCGACCACATCCTGCGCTACATGCGGCGCGTGCAGGCAGACCCCCACCGCAGCCTGGTGCGCGACGTCTCCTACACAGACGGCTTCGACGTGCCGGAGGACGTGCGAATTACGCCGGCGCGGCTGGCGGTGGTCGCCGTCTTCGCCGCCGGGGTCGGGCTGTTCGTCTATGGGGTCGGCGCGCGCGAGTGGTATCTGACCGAGTTGACCGCGGTGTTCCTTGGCATCGCGCTCGTGGCCGCCGTGGTGGCCCGGCTCTCCCCGAACCGGGTCGCCGGGGCGTTCTACATCGGCGCCGCCGAGCTGACGACCACTGCCATCATCGTCGGTTTCGCTCGCACCATTCAGGTGGTGCTGACCGAGGGGCAGGTCATCGACACCGTCATCCACGGCCTGGCCACACCGCTTCAGGAGTTTCCGGGGCACGTGGCGGCGGTCGGCATGCTCGCGGTCCAGACGTTGTGCAACCTGTTCATCCCGTCCGGGTCCGGGCAGGCCTACGTGACGATGCCGATCATGGCGCCGCTCGCCGATCTGACCGGCATCACCCGCCAGACCTCGGTGCTCGCCTATCAGTTCGGTGACGGCTTCACCAATATGGCGGTCCCCACCAACGCACTGCTGATGGGCATGCTCGCCCTGGCCCGCATACCGTATCAACGCTGGCTTCGCTTCGTCGGCCCGCTGCTGCTGAAGCTCTACCTGGTGGCTGTCGTGGCGCTGGTAGTCGCCGTGCAGTTGAAGTACTGAGGGAGTTGCGGCCCTGGCGCCAGTTGGGCGAGATCCTTAGACCAGTTTTGGACGAGCACTAGCTCGAGCTACGCCGTCAGCGCTTCTCCGATGGCTCTTGATAGATCCCCCAACCCGCGGTCGGTGGCCCTGGCGGGATCGTCTGGCGGCGTAGTTGGGTTCGAGAATCGATTCGACACCTGGTCACGTCCAATGGTACCAGGGAAGGAACATGCTACCCGAGGTCGATCGCTAGGTGTGAAGCGGCTCACGCGAGGTGGCGCAGTTCACTAGTCTGGCGCCAGATGGACCAGCATGTCCGATAATGGCTCGCTTTTCTCGGCTGGCCGCTACTACAATTCCTAGGTTAGGGCCGTTTCGGTTCGCCGGGCGCGTGACGTCTGGCCGTGCGACACGACATTGGAGACGTTGATGACATATCGCAGGCTGTCGCTGGTCGGTGCGCTCGCTCTGTTGGTCGGGGTCGCAATCGGATGCGGAACGCCAGAAGAGTCCGTTCAGACCACAGCCGGCCCGGCGCCAGAACCGGTCTACGATGCCGACGTGCGGCCAGCCACTATCCAGCTCGTGGCCGACCCGACGCCGTTGCCTGCGCTGAGCATGCAGGCCCTCGATGGCCGGACGATCACGTCCGAGGACCTGCGCGGCAAGGTGACCCTGGTGAACTTCTGGGCGACCTGGTGCGGTCCGTGCCGAGCGGAGATACCGGACCTCATCAAGCTGCAGGCGCGCTACCCGGAGCATCTCCAGGTCATCGGTGTGTCTGCGGATGAAGGCCCGATTCAAGTCGTAGAAGACTTCGCGACCGAGTACGGCATCAACTATCCGATCGTGATGGCCACGCCCGAGCTGAGCAGGGCCTTTCCCGGCGTCATGGCGCTGCCCACGTCGTTCGTCGTCGACCCAGAGGGTCGCGTCGTGCAGACCCATGTCGGGCTCATCAACCCAGGGGTCCTCGAGCAGGAAACGCGTTTCCTGGCCGCGCTCGATCCGAGTGTCACTGTCGACCTCGTCGACGAGGACCCGCACGGTCGTCTGGTCAACGCCGCACAGGCGACCGAAATCCCCGGTTTGGATCTGACAACCCTCACCCCCGAGCAGCGGACGACCGCCTTGCAGCGACTGAACGCGGAGGGGTGCAGCTGCGGCTGTCAATTGACCCTGGCGCAATGCCGGATCAACGACTCGTCGTGCGGGTTCAGCCTGCCACTCGCCGAGGAGCTCGTCGCCGAGATCGTTGGGGATTCGTTGTAGAAGGGACCCAAACGGCCTCAGGCTATAGGCTCTAGGCGCTCTTCGACGGAAGGGATCGAAAACGGCCGCGTCCCGTTAACAGGGGCGCGGCCGTTTCTGTATGCTCCAAAGCCGAAAGCCAAAGGGCGGGCTGACGCCTGACGGCTTACATCGGCGTCGGTTCCGCCGCCACGTCGTCCGGCGCATGCCGCGGTGTGCTTGGCAGGTGCTCGACGGTGTCGGGCGTGTCCTCGATGGGTGGCCGGCCCAGCAGCTGCCGCACACCGCGCGTGGCGTCGTCGACGATCAGATACGAGGTCGGCACCAGAATCAGGGTGATGAAGGTGGCAAAGACCACGCCAAAAGCGAGGGACACCGCCATCGGCACCAGGAACTGCGCCTGGAAGCTCGGCTCGATCATCAA
>JASLOY010000515.1 GCA_030745255.1 Vicinamibacterales bacterium | reverse complement strand
GACCCATGTATACTCCTCCCGACTCGACACATACACGAGGTGCTCCATGACGTCACTGCGTACACGACCGCTCGTTCTCTTGCTGGCGCTGACGGTACTCTCGACGCCGGTCCTCTCGGCCGAAGACCTTCCCCGTGCACAACCCGAGGCGGTCGGGCTCTCCGGGCCCAGGCTGGAGCGGCTCACAGAGGCGATGCAAGCCTATGTCGACGACGGCCGCCTGTCCGGGGCGGTGGTGCTGGTGGCGAGACGCGGTCGGGTCGCCTATCTGCAGTCGTTCGGACAGCGCGACATCGAGTCGAGGTCACCGATGGCCGATGACGCGATCTTCCGGATCGCCTCGCAGACCAAGGCGATCGTCAGCACCGGTGTGATGCTGTTGCAGGAGGAGGGCAAGCTGCTCATCTCCGACCCGGTCGGGCGCTATTTGCCCGAGTTCGCCCGCACGCAGGTCGCCGTGGCCAAGGATGGCGGAGGCTATGACGTGGTCGACGCGCGGGGACGCGTCACGATTCGCCAGCTTTTGACGCACACCTCCGGGGTCAGCTACGGCAGCGGACCGGCAAGCGACCGCTGGGAGTCTGCCGGTATCCAGGGCTGGTACTTCGCCGACCGTGAGGAACCGGTGGGAGACACAATTGCCCGCCTCGCGGCGCTGCCGTTTGACGCCCATCCTGGAGAGCAGTGGATCTACGGCTACAACACCGACATCCTCGGCGCGCTGATCGAATCGGTGAGCGGCCAGCCGCTCGACGAGTTCATACAGACCCGGATTCTCGACCCCCTCGGGATGGAGGACACCCACTTCTACCTGCCGCTCGACAAGCGGGACCGTCTGGCGACGGTCTATTCAGCGACGAACGACGGGCTCGACCGCGCGCCGAACCCGGGACACATGGTCGGCCAGGGCGCCTATGTCGACGGACCGCGCGCCAGCTTCTCGGGAGGCGCCGGGCTGCTGTCAACCGCCACTGACTATGCGCGGTTCCTCCAGATGACGCTGAACGGTGGCGAGCTGGAGGGCACCCGGCTACTTGGCCGCAAGACGGTCGAGCTGATGACGACGAACCATCTGACCGACCAGCCGTTCCGAGCGGGTCAGGGATTCGGGCTCGGCTTCTCCATCGTCGAAGACGTCGGCGCCCGCGGCCTGCCTGGCTCGAAGGGTGAATACGGGTGGGGCGGCGCGTACCACTCGACCTATTGGGTGGACCCCGCCGAAGAGCTGGTCGTGGTCTACCTGACGCAGCTCATCCCGGCGGGCGGGCTCGACGACCAGGGCAAGATTCGCGCACTGATCTACCAGGCAATTGAAGATTGACGACCAGCACCGGCTGTCCCGACGTGACCGAAGAGCAGGAGCCCGCCGTCGATGGCAACGGTTACCGCATCGCTGGGTGACGGCACCGCGGTCAACATCAGGTCTCGTCGTTTCCTTTGGCGCAGTGACGAGCCGCCAGAGGCCGGCGGTGCCGACACGGGACCGACGCCGTACGAGTTTCTGCTGGGCAGCCTGGCTGCCTGCATCGCGGTGACGCTGAAGCTGTATGCGGCCCACAAGGACATTCCGCTGACCGGTGTCGACGTGTCCCTCGAGCTCGACCGGGTACATGCCGACGACTGCGACGACTGCGACGAGCGGGCCGACGGGCGAATCGAACGGGTGCAGAGTCGGGTCACGATTCACGGCGAGGTAACGGCGGCACAGCGGGCACGGTTGACCCAGGTCGCCCAGCGGTGCCCGGTTCACAAGACCCTGGCGCACGGCATGCACATCACCGACACCGTCACCTTTACCGACGCCGCAGGCTAGTGTCGGCGTTCAGCGGTGTGCCTGAACAGAAGCCGGCAAAGCCCTCCTGCTCCTTCTGCCTCCTGACTTCTGACTTCTGACTTCTGACTTCTAAGAACGCCCTTCGACGTCTACCACTCCTCCATCTCGAACCGGATCTGGCGGTGGGCGGCGGTCGATTTGATGTCTGCCGTGGACACCGGGTTGCCGCAGGTCAGTAGAACGGTTGCGGCCGGATCGATCCGCTCTCGGATCGCCGATGTGGAGAGATGGCTCGGCAGCAGCGGCTGAACCAGCCGATCGAGCGCGATGTTGGCCGCCGTGCGCGCCACATCTCCAACGGCGTTCGTCTGCTGCTCTTCCTCGGTCGTTGGCAGATCGAAAATGTGTCGCAACACGTTGCTGGCACGTCCCTGGCCGATTCGTTTGTCGACCGCCACTTGCTTGGACGGGCGGCTGACGGTCGGCACATACATGAAGTCGAATCGGCCCGCCGCCTCGATCTCGAACAGTGTGTCGTGATAGCCAAGCTCCGGGGCGGTGCGGTTGGTGTGGAGCAAGGTGTATCGCCGGTCGTCACCCCCATCCCCGCGCGCGTGCAGCTCCTTGACCATGGAGACAAACGGCGCGATGCCGGTCCCGGTACCGACGAAAAGAACACTCTTGGCGTCCTCGGCCCGTGCCGACAACGTGAAGTTGCCGGCGATCCGGTCGTAGTAGGTCACCTCGCAACTGGTCTCCTTGCTCATCCCGAACAGTGCCTCGCTGAGACGACCGGGTAGACCGTGCACACCGTATTCGAGCGCGACAAAGAATTCGAGCCAGCCGTGTTCAGCAGTTTCGGCCGGCGCCGACGCTACCGAGTAGGAATGCGTCACCGGCCCGATCGACTGGCGTCCCCACGGGTCGAGATCCGGCTCGTAGACCGGCTTCCCATCGGGCGCGACACCGGTCTTTCGCGTCAGCTTGCAGTCGTCCCGACGGAGCGCGATGGATTGCCCCTCGACGTACTCGGGAAACCGGTGGCCCGCCTCTGGATTCAAACGAAACCGCATGAGGGTCTCCGACACCATTTCTTTGTGCACGACCGTTCCGGTCTTTTGCTCTGCCATTCATCCCCCTCCCCCCCGAATCACCCCCCAGCTGTACCGACGAACGCACGTCCTGCCAGCGCGATTCACTCGTTCGAAAAAAAAGGCGGCGCTCCCATGATCTGGAGCGCCGCCAGTGCGTTCCGCCGAGGCCGTCCTACTGGGGCAACCTGAGCGCCACGAACGAACCGGGCATCTGCGAGCCCCGGCCGCCGCGACCGC
>JASLOY010000514.1 GCA_030745255.1 Vicinamibacterales bacterium | reverse complement strand
CCATACGCGACAGTGTAGTACGCAGGATCGATCGTGTCGATCCCTATAACGAAGGACTTTCACCACGGGCTGCTAGTAGCGTGTGACGCCGGAACCAGGCACAGGCGTCGGTACCGACGTGGGCGGGTCCTCTGACGTGTCTTGCAACGGCTCCCGGTTGATCAGCTCCTTGAGCTCCTTGCCGGGCTTGAAGTAGGGCACCTGCTTGGGCGGCACGTCGACGCGGTCGCCGGTTTTGGGGTTCCGCCCCTTTCGGGGTTCGCGCTGCCGGAGACGAAAGCTCCCGAAACCCCGCAGTTCGATCTTCTCACCACGACGCAAAGCGGTGATGATGCTGCGGAACACGGTGTCGACGATCACCTCGGAATGTTTCTTTGTGAGATCGGAGACTCGCGACACTTCCTCGACGAGCGCCGCCTTTGTCATGCTCCCGCCTGCTGCCAAGATCCCCCCTTGCTGCCCCGGCGACCACCCCCGGGTCCTCTGCGGGCCGCGCGTGGACTAATCGTCGGACTGGTTCTTGAAGTGATCGCCGAGCGTTACCGCCGGCGACCCGGACTCGCCGCCACCGTACGACTCCCAGTCCACTTCGTAGTCGTCCGACTTCAAGGCGCGGATGCTGAGACCGATCTTCCGCTCGCTCGGACTGAGCTTGATGATCTTCATGCTCGTGACCTCGTCGACCTTCAGCTCGACCTTGTCATGCCCGGCCTGGTCGTCGAACTCCGACACATGGATGAGCCCCTCGATCCCCTCGGCCAACTCCACGAAGGCGCCAAAGTTGGTTATCCGAACCACCTTGCCCTCGACGACGGTCCCGACCTTGTTGTTCTCGAAGAAGTCGTCCCAGATGTCGGTCGCCAGCTGCTTCAGCCCGAGCGAGAGTCGCTGGTTGTCGGGGTCGATGTTGAGCACCATGGCCTCGACCTCGTCGCCCTTCTTGAGAACCTCAGAGGGATGCTTCAGCCGCTTGCTCCACGACATGTCCGAGATGTGGATCAACCCGTCGATCCCCTCCTCGACTTCGACAAACGCCCCGAACTCGGTGAGATTGCGCACCTTCCCGGTCAGTGTGGACCCGATCGGGTATTTCTCGGCCAGCTGGTGCCAGGGGTTGGACTCGACCTGCTTGAGCCCCAAGGAGATGCGCCGGGCCTGTGGGTCGACACCGAGCACCATCGACTCGACGGCGTCTCCGACGTTGAGCAGCTTCGACGGGTGCTTCACCCGCTTGCTCCACGACATCTCGGAGACGTGAATCAGGCCTTCGACGCCAGGCTCGAGCTCGATGAACGCGCCGTAGTCGGTCAGGCTGACGACCTTGCCGGACACACGCTGTCCCACCGGATACCGCTCTTCCACCGCCGTCCACGGATCGGCGTGCAGCTGCTTGTAGCCCAGTGACACCCGCTCGGTGGTCCGGTCGAACTTCAACACCACGACATCCGCTTCGTCGTTCACCTTGAACAGATCGGACGGGTGCGCGGCGCGACCCCACGACATATCGGTCACGTGCAGCAGCCCGTCGATTCCGCCAAGGTCGATGAAGGCGCCGTAGTCGGTGATGTTCTTGACCACCCCCCGCAGCACCTTCCCTTCCTCCAGTGTGGCAAGCGTGTGCTTCTTCTTCTCCGCGTTCTCCTCTTCTAGGAGCACCTTGCGGGACAGCACGATGTTGCCGCGCTTCTTGTTGACCTTGATGACGAGCATGCGCAGCTCCTGGCCACGCAGTGCATCGAGATTACGCACCGGGCGCACGTCCACCTGCGAGCCGGGCAGGAATGCCCGGACGCCGATGTCGACGGCCAACCCGCCTTTGATCCGTTCGATGACGCGGCCGATGACGACCTTCTTGTCGTCATACGCCTTCTCGACCTCGTCCCAGATCTTCATCTTCTCGGCCTTCTCGCGCGACAGCACGATATGGCCGTCACGGTCTTCGGTGCGCTCGAGCAGCACGTCGACCGTGTCTCCGGGATGGACGATGCACTCGCCTTGCTCGTCGATAAACTCCTGGAGTTGAATGATGCCTTCGGATTTGTACCCGACGTCGACCACGACATCCGATGACGACACTTTCAGCACGGTGCCCTTGATGACCTCGCCCTCGGCAATATTGCGAAAACTGCCCTCGTACAGATTCAGCAGCTTTTCGTATTCGTCCCGGTCGGGTCGCTCATCCTCTTCCTCGTGCATCACGACCATCATGGGAGCCGGTCGCGCGGCCTTCCCCGGGTCGGTGACGTTGTCGACGTCTTCAACCTTCGTCATGGAACTGCCAGTCCTCCTGTTACAAACCTACGCTGAGCTTCGCGAGCCGTAGTCTCGTCGACGCCGCACACCGACGCCGTATCGACTGCCATCCAAGCCATCGCCGATCAGCGATAAGCCTTAGACTGTATGACAGTTATCGGCGCTTCGTCAAATTGAACGGGTCGAAAACCCGGCTGCGTCGAGTCGCTTTCGCACAATCTCCAACACCTGCTCGACGACCCCATCCAGCGGTGTCCCGGTCGTATCGACACGCACCGCATCGGCGGCCTTCACGAGGGGGGAACTTCTTCGCGTGCGGTCCGAGTGATCCCGGGCCTCGAGCGCACTGGCCACACTGGGCAGCGCCGCCGTGGGACGGCCGAGACCATGGGCCGGGTCGGAGGCGCGCCGCGCGGCGCGCTCCTCCGGGGACGCATCGAGGTAGATCTTCACGTCGGCCTCGGGAAAGACGGTCGTGCCGATGTCGCGGCCCTCCATGACGAGGCCACCGGCCGCCGCGTAGGCCCGCTGTCGTCGCACCAGCACGTCCCGGACGGCCGGCATCCTGGCGACGCGTGCCGCCGCGGCATCGATCTGCGCCGTTCGGATGGCGCTGGTCACGTCATGGCCCTCGACGAGCACGGTCTGGTCGTCGAGCGTCAACTCGACCCGATCGGCCAGGGCGCTGACCGCCGGCTCGTCGTCGAGCGCGAGACCATCGTGGGTCGCCATCCAGGCCACTGCCCGATACATCGCTCCCGTATCCAGATACAAATACCCCAGCCCTTTCGCAACCAACCGTGCCGTTGTACTCTTCCCGGCCCCTGCCGGACCGTCTATTGCAATGACGATTCCTC
>JASLOY010000513.1 GCA_030745255.1 Vicinamibacterales bacterium | reverse complement strand
TATCGACGCTCGGACGCGGTGTTACGAACACCTACCCATCGATTTGCGAATCGGTGCTTCTGCCACGGGCTGCTAGGTCGCTATCGGTCTCGATACGTCCGATCGTGCTTCGCCTGTCGCGGCGTGGTGTGGCGACCGAGAATAGGGTTAATATGCGGTTCGGCTGTTGCTGGCGTCCAAGAGTCTGTGCAGCTCGTCAAGACGGACCGCAACACTGCGATGGGGAAGGACGCGCGTCACGCCGCATCCGGCGCCATTTCGCCTGACTACCGCCTGCTCCAGGTGGTTCCAGACGCGACGATCGTGACCGACCGCAGCGGTCGGATCGTGTTCGTCAACGGCACCGCAGAGCGGTTATTCGCGTACGGTCCCGGCGAGTTGGTCGGTCAAGCGATCACGATCCTGCTGCCCGAGCGGGTGCGTGGAATCCATCCCTCCCACGTCGAGTCCTATTTCTCCGAACCGCGCCTGCGCAATCTGGGAGAACGTGACGACCTCGTCGGACGGAGGAAGGACGGCAGCGAATTCGCCGTCGACATCAAACTGTCCCCCTATCAGACCCCGGATGGGGTCGTCGCAATCGCATCGATACGGGACATCACCAAACAGCGCGCGGCGGCAGCGGCGCTTCGGAGGAGCGAGGAGTTTCTCCGGCTGTCCCAGAAAGTGGGACGAATCGGGAGCTGGGAATCCTGCCCCGATACCATGCGGGTGCGGTGGTCGGAAGAGGTCTATGAGATTCTCGGCGTCCGGCCTGGCGACTTCGATGGGCGGCACGACACGGTCGTGCACATGGTCCATCCGGACGACCGCGCCAGGGTTCTCGCGCACAGCCGCAACGATGCGCCCGAGGGGCGTCAGCAGGCGATCGAGTATCGGATCGTGCGCCGGGTCGACGGTGCGGAACGCACGGTCCGAGCCGAAAGCATGGTGCTGCCCGATCCGGCCGGCCGGCTGCGGGTCGTTGGCACGATTCAAGACATCACCGAACAGCAAGATGCGGCAACGGCGCTCCGCGAGGCTCAGACGCTCTCCGGCCAGCTGGTCGACCAGTCGCTCATCGGCATCAGCATCGTGCAGGATGGGCGATTGGTGTTCGTCAACTCCACGTTGGCGGAGTTCTCCGGGTACACGCGTGAGGAGATGCTTGCCAGGCCTGACGCGCTCGAGACGGTGCCGGAGGAGGACAGGGCGACCATCAAAGAGGCGATGCAGCAACGGTTCGAGGATCCTTCGGCCCAGGTTCGCTACACGACACGCGTCCGGCGCAAGGACGGGCAGCTCATCCATCTGGAGGTGCATGGGGGGCAAGTCCAGTACCGGGGACGACCCGCCCTGATCGCCGCCGCCCTCAACGTCACCGATCGCATACGGCTCGAGGAGCAGATGATCCAGGTTCAGAAGATGGAGCTCGTCGGGCGGCTGGCAGGTGGCATCGCACACGACTTCAACAACGTGCTGACCGTGGTGACGGGGCACTGCGAGGCGTTGAAACGCCGATTGGGGACCGACGGCGTCCATCACAGCCATGTGACGGCGATCCAGAGAGCCGCCGATCGCGCGGCTGCGCTCACCCGGCAGCTCCTGTCGTTCGGCCGTCGGCAACTCGCAGAACCGAAGTTCGTCGACCTGAACCAGATCGTGACGACCCTTCGGCAGCTGTTGCCGCGGCTCATCGGTGAGCACATTGAGACGGTGGTCTCGCTGGCCCAGGACCTTCGCCCCATTCGCGTCGATCCGGGGCAGCTCGAACAGGTCATCCTCAACCTGGTGATGAATGCGCGTGACGCGATGCCAGACGGCGGCACGCTCCGTATCGTCACGGGGCAGGTCGAGCTGGATGAAGCGGCCGCCGGCAGGCTAGCGGGGCTGCACCCTGGTGCCCAGGTGACCCTCACCGTGGAAGACACTGGGCAAGGCATGGACGAGAGCACCCGGAGCCAGCTCTTCGAGCCGTTCTTCACCACCAAGGAGGTGGGAAGGGGCGTCGGGCTGGGGCTGTCGACGGTGCACGGCATCATCGCCCAAAGCGGCGGTGCGATCACGGTCGACACCGAGCTGGGTCGCGGCTCCGCGTTCACCATCTATTTTCCCCCTGTGGAAGGAGACCTGGACCCGACCGCTGCCGAGGAGGAGACGGCCCCGGCGCCGAGAGGTTCCGAGACTCTCCTGGTGGTGGAAGACGAGACCCCGGTACGAGAGTTGGTGGAGCAGACCCTCGGCGAGCTGGGCTACACGGTGCTGAGTGCCTCGAGCGGTCAGGATGCGTTGGGGATCCTGTCGGGGTACGAGGGACCGATCGATCTCCTGGTCACCGATGTCGTGATGCCACGCATGAGTGGCGACGAACTGGCACAGCAGATTGCCGAGCGGTTTCCGGCCGTGCGCGTGCTGTTCGTGTCGGGCTACGCCGACGAAGTCCTCGGTCGGCACGGCACCCTGGATGCGGATATCGACCTGCTGCGGAAGCCGTTCTCGGCCGTCGACCTGGCCCGGAAGATTCGCCTGATCCTCGATTCGCACTAAGGGCCCGCGCAAGAATAACTTCCCATTTTCGGCCGCCGATCCACCCCGCCAAGGGCGGCGCCGCGCTTTTGCTCAGCGGGGTCGAATACTGCCTGTATGCTCCCTCCTCGCGCCTGGCCAGCCGAGTGCCTCGACGCCCCAAAAGGCCACTTGTTCTTGCGCGGACCCTAACCACATTCCCGCTCCTGATGCTCGGTTCACCGACACATCGTGGTGTACGGCCAGCAAGCTGTGGCTGATTTGCTCCGGCATCCGCTCGCGGAACAGCGACGACTCTGCGAGACAGGGCATGGCTGTCCACGCGTCGATGAGGCGCCCCGCGCTCGGCGTTCCGGAGGCGCTCTCATGTGGTCATCGCAACATTGCAATCATGGAGTGTGATGAAGCGATGGAGGTGTTGCGATGGCAACCACACGGACTCCGGGTGTGCGGCTGACCCGGGAGGAACGCCTGGCGGTTCGTCGGCTCATCAGTGCCGGCTGTAGTTTCGAGGAGGCAGCGGCCACTGCACGCTGTTCGACAAAGACGGTACAACGACTGCTGAACACGGTGGGCGGCATGCCACCACGAGCAGCCAGCCGCTCGCTGCGG
>JASLOY010000512.1 GCA_030745255.1 Vicinamibacterales bacterium | reverse complement strand
CTCGAATCGCGCGAGCTGGTGTCGAGGGTCACTTATCCCGGTCTGTCTACGAGCCGGTACCAACCACTGGTCGACAAATATCTGCCCGACGGAGCCGGCGCGGTGTTCTCGTTCGACTGCCAGGGCGGGCGCCGGGCGGGACAGGACTTCATTCGCGCCGTTACGCTCTGGTCGCATCTGGCGAACGTTGGCGATTCGAAGAGCCTCATCATCCATCCGGCCAGCACCACCCACCGCCAGCTCAGCGACGACGAGCTCGCGGCGGCCGGTGTCGGACCGGGGACGATCCGGCTCTCGGTCGGCATCGAGGACGTCAACGATCTGATCTGGGATCTGGAGCAGGGCTTTGCCGCCGTCGCAGCGACGGCCGGCTCGGAGGAGGCTTCCACATGAGCGCGTCATTCGATCTGAGTCCCTATCAGGACCCAGCGACGATTCAGCGGCTGCTTCACGGCTCGAAGACCGTCGCCGTCGTCGGGCTCTCGAAGAACGAGCTGCGCGCGAGCTTCTTCGTCGGGTTCTACCTGCGGCGGCATGGCTACACGGTCATCCCCGTCAATCCGCGCCAACCGGAGATTCTCGGGGTCCGGTGTTACCAAAGCTTGACCGACGTGGGGGAGCCGGTCGATATCGTCAACGTGTTCCGCGCGTCGGATGCGGTGCCGGAGATCGCCCGGGAGGCGGTGGCGACCGGGGCGAAGGCCATCTGGTGTCAGTTCGGCGTGATCAATAAAGAGGGCGCCCGCATTGCGGAAGAGGGCGGACTCTCGGTCATCATGGATCGCTGCATCAAGGTCGAGCACGCCCGCTACGTCGGCCGCATGCACTGGCTCGGCTTCAACACCCAGCGCATCACGTCGGTCCGCGGCGGCCTGCAGTAGCGCCACACTACAGATCGAATCGGACGTGCGGAAGCACCGTCTCGGCCGTGCCGGGGTCGAGGGCCATGTCTCGCAACTAGGGCAAATGTTCCAGGTCGGCCAGGTCCTGATGTCGGCCGGCGGCCCGCTAGTTGACCTTCAAGTCGGCCAATCCCAGTACCCGAACCGGCACTCCGCCCAGTGTCGAGTCCACCGCGCGCGGATAGCAGGCCTCGAAGTCCACACCCGAGATGGTCGTCAGCAGCTCGATGCGCATCGGTGGTACGCCAAGTCGGACGATTTGGTCGGGTCGCTGGAACAGCTCTGGCGACAGCGAGGCGACGTCGAATCCGAACTCCAGGAGCGCCTCGACGATGCGGTCAGCGACAACCGTGTCCATCGGCACCCAGATGTCGATGTCGCCTGTCGCTCGAGGGTAGCCGTGGACGGCTACCGCATACCCGCCGACCACGAGGTAGCGCACCTCATGCGCGTTCAGCAATCTCAAGAACGCGCTGAAGTCTGGCGGTAGCTCGTGCTCGGCCATAGACGAGATGCCTCTGGATCTCCACGGCTCTGACGCGCTCGGCCGTCGAGCGGGTCGTCCAGTGGGCCAGGTCGAGACCGGATTCCGACCGGGGGATGACCGACACGGCGCTTCGGTCGATGGTCGGCCAGCGTGTTGCTGTCGTTTGGTCCGTTGTCACGCCTTCCTGATCCTACGCGATCGTTGCAATGCGCGCCGGACCGATCCGATTCGACCGCTTATAGGATGAAGCACCAGATTATAGCGGCCGAGGTCGCTCGGCGCCGGGGGATGCCGTCTCGGGTTGCTCGTCCCCCGGCACTTCCGCCCAATACTCCAGAATGTCGCCAGGCTGACACCGCAGCTCCCGGCAGATCGCTTCGAGCGTGCTGAACCGCATGGCGCGCGCGCGGCCGGTCTTCAGCACCGAGAGGTTCTGGATGGTGATGCCCACGGCTTCTGCCAAATCGGTGAGCCGGCGCTTGCGCTGTGCGAGGACGACGTCGAGGTTGACCCTGATCGGCATCGACGGCCTCAGATCGTGAGCGCGCGGTCTTCGGCCATTTCGGCCCCGATGCTCATGATGTGCCCGACGAAGATGATGGCCACGCCGATCAGCAGGAGCCCGGTCTGCAGATCGATAGAGATGTCGTCGATCGGGAGTCCGGAGCCGGCGCCAATCGCCTGTGCGATCGGGGAGGCGACCGCGTTGACGAGCGCCAACGCGACCAGCAACTTTCCGCTCTGATGGATGATGCGCGCGTTGGCCGCCCCGAAGATCTTGCCCTGTTCATACAGTTTCAGCAGCCTGTCACCCAATCGCAGGACTGCGAAAACGATGACCATCGACGGGAGGAACGGCAGCGCCAGCAGGAACCGACCCGGCCCTGAGACCTGGTCCAGCGGTAGCTGGTTGTCGCCGACGAAGTCGCCACCGATACTTATGCTGGCACCGTCAACCGGAAGGCCGGTGGCTATCAGCAGGGTGACGACCACGGCGAAGCCGCACAGGGCCGCGGTGCCCCAGACGACCCACCGGAGTCGCCGACTCAGTACCTTGATTCTCGCGATCCGTTCGTCGGTTTCCATAGAATCAGACTCCTTTGATACACTATTATCAATGAATAGTTACCGATAATCAATGAATATATGCCGACGAAAGGTAATTATTTGGGAAGCCACGTCTGCTAGCCGCGGGTGGGGCTAGGGACGAAGCCCATCTAGAGAGTCGCAATAGGGTTGAGTTGATGGGAGACCCAGGGCCGCGGGTCGGCCACCTCCGGCTGGAGCGGATTGGCCAGCTCCTGAACGCACATCAACGCGCTCCGCGAACCTGGGCCGTGGGAACTTCGTCTCAAGACCTCGAGACCGTCACTGGAGGACCCCGCATGGACCAGCTCTGGAGTGACATCAGATACGGCGCTCGCACGATGACCAAGAACCCCGGGTTCACCGGGGTGGCCGTGCTGACGCTGGCGCTGGCGATTGGCGCGAACACGGCCATCTTCACCTGGCTGAACACGATCGTGCTGTCGGGTCCGCCTGCGGTGGCGAACCCCGATGAGCTTGTCATGATCGGCGGACAGAACCGGACACGGGCCGGGTCCCTGATGGGGGTCTCGTTTCCGAACTACGTCGACTTTCGGGATCGGAACGACACGCTCGAACTGGCCGGGTGGGAGCTGATCAGCCTGAACTTTTCGAGCGGCCCCGAGCCCGAGCGGGTGCTGGGCACG
>JASLOY010000511.1 GCA_030745255.1 Vicinamibacterales bacterium | reverse complement strand
TCGGTGATCATGTCGATTGGAGGGCCGAGTGTGTCGCAAAACGTCGTGGGAGTCCACCAGGTAATCGCTCTGCACTAGAAGAGCCCATCATGAGAGTCACCCATGGCGCTCGATACCGGAGCGGTTGAATCGTTCTCAACGCGCGGCCAGGGTGCTGGCCGCGCTCAACCATCCCAACATCGTCACCATCCACGGCGTCGAGGAAGTCGAAGGGCGCCGCAACCTGACCACGAAACGCGTAGACGGCGAGAGGCTCGACCGGCTGCTGCCTGCCGGCGGCCTGGTTCTGGGTCTAGGCGGGCGACGCCGCCCGTGGCAGCTGGTTGAACCGTCAAACAGCGCCCGACCTGTCGCGCGTATCAGGTGCGGCTTCGTTGCCGGCGCGGCATCGTGCGACGCTGGTCGAGGTCGGTCCACCCGGCGGGCGGCCGCGCGGTGTCGATACCCTCGACGGTGCGTCTTGGGATCGGCTGACCCAGCACGCGCTCGACGGCGCGCACGAGCCCGCGGTCGTCCTGGGTCACGAACGTGTATGCCTGGCCGTCGCGCTCGGCCCGGCCGGTGCGCCCGATGCGGTGCGTGTAGGCGTCGGTCGTGTTGGGCATATCGAAGTTCACGACGTGCGAGACGCGCTGGACATCGATGCCACGCGCCGCGATGTCGGTCGCCACCAGGATGTCGAAGTCGTGCTTGCGGAAGCCCTCCATCGCGCGCTCGCGCTGGTTCTGCGACATGTTTCCCTGCAGCGCCACGACCCGGTGGCCGGACTTGCCGAGTTGCAGCGCGAGGCGCTTGGCGCGATGTTTCGTACGGGTGAAGACGATGGCGGACACGATCTTCTCAGTCGCGAGCAGGCGCTCGAGCAACCGGAGCTTCTGCTTGTCTGCCACGGGGTAGACGGCATGCGCGACGGTCGACACCGGTCGTGAGTGGCCCAGCTCGACCACTGTCGGGTTACTGAGCAGGCCATCGGCCAGGCCGCGAATCTCCCTCGGCATCGTGGCCGAGAAGAGCAGATTCTGACGCTTGGTCGGCAGCGCGGCGAGAATGCGGCGGATGTCTGGGAGGAACCCCATGTCGAACATGTGGTCCGCCTCGTCGAGCACGAGCGTCTCGACGCGGTCGAGGCGCACGACCTGCTGCTGCATCAGGTCGAGGAGTCGACCCCGGCAGGCGACGACGATTTCCGGCTTTTCGCGCAGCGCGAGTATCTGACGGTGCGCCGACACGCCGCCGAAAACCGTCGCGACCCGGATGCGCGTGAACGTTGCCAGGGTGCGGATCTCCTCACTGATCTGGCTGGCCAGCTCGCGCGTCGGCGCGACAATCAGGACCCGCGGACCTGAGTGGCGTGTTTCTGGTAGGCGCGTCGCGAGCAGCCGCTCCAGTATCGGAAGAGCGAAGGCGGCGGTTTTTCCGGTGCCCGTCTGGGCCAGGCCGAGGATGTCGCGCCCTTCGAGCGCCGCGGGAATGGTTTCTGTCTGGATTGGTCGCGGCTCGACGAACCCCGCTGCGGCAATTCCGCGTTGGACGGACGGACCCAGACCAAAGGTTGAGAAATCGGACATGCCTATACGTTCTCCGGGAGGCCTCGTGTGCACAGTGGCGCACGTCAGCCCCGGTGTTCCTACCCACACAACAGAAGCAGGGAAGGTGTGTCTGGTGCGCGGCGCGATCCTTGTGGAAGGAGATCCTGCTGGGCGCCGCTGGCCGGGGACACCCCAGCCGTTGTAGGCCTACAAGGATAGCAGGATCACCGAGCTCGTGCCACCGCGGGTCCATGGTTCGCGTCCAAACTCCCCTGGGTTCTCGATAGCAAGGCACTGCTATACTGCGGCGGTTGGGTCGGCTAGGGCCGTTGCCGAGACCGATGGGAACGGGAGAGACCGATGCGCGAGATTTCAGCAGCGTGGCACCATGGCATCGCTGTCGCCGTGCTGATCGGTGCGGCCGGTGTGGTGCTGGTGGCGCAGCAGGCGCCACCGAATCCGTTGGGGCAGCCGCTGCTCGATGCCTCCGGACGGCTGCGGGACGACGCGTTCATTCGCATCCCCCTGCGGCCGGAGGACGAGCGGTACGGGGACATCGAAGGCGATCGCATGAAGGCGATGCTGCTGGAGGTGGACGCGATCTCGCTGGGCGACCGTGCCGCCGGCAATCTTTTCTGGGGCCGCAACGTCGGCACCGCCGGCCATGTGGCGACACAGGATTGGGTCGAGGACTACTTTCGCCGCAACGGCCTCGACAACATCTCTCGCCAGTCGTTCGATCTGAATCCGGTCTGGCATCCGACGGCCTGGGAGCTGACGTTTTCCACTGGCGTAGAGGAGTTCACCCTCGAGTCGGCACGTCCGCCACAGGGTGCCGTGTCCACACCGCCAGAGGGGCTCGAGCTCGAGCTGGTCTGGGTGGGCGGCGGCAGCGACGCTGACTACCTGGGGCGTATCGTCGATGGCAAAGCGGTCTTGATTCAGGACATCCCGCGTCCTGGCACGCTGCGGCACTCGATTCGCGATGAGGCGGCGGTCGCCCGCGCCTTCCAGCGGGGCGCGGCGGCGGTCGGCATCGTCTATGGCATCTCCGACAACTTCGCCGTCTGGCAGCGGACCGGGGACGGTCCCGGGTTCAACGTTGGCTACGAGGACGGCATGCGGCTTCGCGACCTGCTGGGGTACGGCGAGCGGGTGACCGTGCGCTACACGATGGAGAGCGAGATGCGCTCCGGGCTGCGGGCCGCCAGTGTGTGGGGCACACTGCCGGGCGTGAGTGAGGAGGAGATTCTGATCATCGCGCACATGGACGGCTATTTTCAGGCTGCGCTCGACAACGCGTCCGGGCTGGCAGTCATGATGGGGCTGGTCGAGCACTACGCGAGGATTCCGCGCACCGAACGGCCCCGGACGCTGCGTTTCCTTGGGTCGGTCGGTCACCATGGCGGGCCGGGGACGAGCTGGCTCCACGACAACCGGGAGACGGCGCTCGCCAACACCGTGCTGGCGATCAACCTGGAGCATGTCGCGGCGGTCCTGAAGAAATACTGGGGCCCCCGGCTGAGGATGATGAATGCGGTATCGCCGATGCGCTGGTGGGTCAACGGCAGCCCAACGCTGCTCGACACCGAGCACCACCCAAAAAA
>JASLOY010000510.1 GCA_030745255.1 Vicinamibacterales bacterium | reverse complement strand
ATCAGCCGGCAGCCCGGTCTTCGCGTCTACCGCCACCAGAAAGCCGTCGCCCGTGCCCCACACGATGCGCGCCTCGTCGCCGCTCTCCCAGTAGCCCACACCGCGATGCGCCCACGGCGCCGGCGCGGGTGTGCCGGCCTCGTAGATCTTCGGGTCGTGCACCCAGAACGTCTCGCCCGTCCCGGCGTCGATCGCCGCAGCCTGATAAAGGGGCGTGCTCAGATACAACACGCCGCCGACCATCAGCGGGGTCGCCACCAGACGGCCGGGTCCCGGCCGGGTCACCCAGAGGTCCGGTTCTTCCGCCTCGAGCCGGTCAAACAGAGTTTGCGCGGCCACCACCGAGGCTCCGTGCTCTCCTTCGACGACGAGATGCGTGTCGGCGGTGCGCCAACGCCACGCCACCTCGAGATCGCCGAAGTTGGCGGCAGTGATCTGATCGAGCGGGGAGTATTTGCTGCTGAAGGCGTCGGCGGCGTAGGCGCGCCATTCGCCGCCGGCGGCGCCCGGCTGCGCTTCCGCAGGCACCGCCGCGAGCATCGCACCCAACGCCGCAACCAGCAGTACCGTCCCAACAAGGCTCAGATGCCGTGTCATCCCACCGCTCCCTTCACAACGTCGTTCCAACTTGCGATGTGGCGAAGATGCCCCGTATGGTGACCCATTCCGAGCGGGGGACCAAGCCGAGACTGGTCCATTCTCGGCGGCGCGTCATTCCCCTTGCTTACCGAGTGGAGTCGTGCTACCTTCATATCGGTAACCGAGAGATGAGAGCCTCACACCATGAGCAAACCATCCGACCTCGTGCAAGGCACGCTGGACCTGCTGATTCTGAAGATTCTCGCGCTGGAGCCGCTCAACGGCTGGGCGATCGGGCAGCGGCTCAAACAGGTCTCCGACGACGTGCTCCAGGTCAGCGACGGGTCGCTGTATCCGGCGCTGCACAAGCTGGAACAGCAGGGCTGGATTGTCTCTGAATGGCGCCGCAGCGAGAACAACCGCCGCGCCAAGTTCTACGCGCTGACCCGGCCCGGCCGGGCCTATCTCGACCAGGAGACCGCACAGTGGATACGGCTCTCCACCGCCATCTCGCAGGTCGTCAGTCTCGAGGAGCTCTGAACCCCGGGGGGAGGAGTGAGCCATGGAGATCGAACGCTGGTACTACCGTATCCGGTCCGCGCTGCGCAGCGTGTTCAATAGGGTTCAGGTCGAGGACGAGCTGGCCGCAGAGCTCCGCGACCACGTCGAGCGTGAGGCGGAGCACCAGAAGACGTACGGCGTGTCTCCCGCAGAGGCCGCACGACGGGCTGGCGCAAGCCTCCAGGCGGTAGAAGCTGTGAAAGAGCGGTGCCGCGAGATTCAGCCGACCCGCTGGATCGAAGACCTCTGGAAGGACTCGCGGGTGGCGTTGCGCAGCTTCAGCCGCAATCCGCTGTTCGCGCTGATCTGCGTTTGTACACTCGGACTCGGCATCGCCGCCAACACCACGATCTTCAGCGCCATGGATACGCTGCTGGTGCGGCCGCTGCCATACCGGGACGCGGACCGCGTGGTGTTCACGCTGGGCTGGAACGTCCGCACCGATTCGATGCTCTTCAATGTCCAGCCGCGGGACTGGGTTCAGTGGCATGACGCGACGCGCTCGTTCGAGGATGTCTCGGCCTACCGGCTGCTGGTCGCCAACCTGACGGGCGTCGATCGCCCGGCACGTCTTCGCGCCTACCGCGTCACCCCGAACACCTTCTCGATGCTGGATGTCGACCCGCTGCTCGGCAGGACCTTTCGCGAGAGCGACGCCGCCCCCGGCGCCGACGACGTGGCGGTCCTGAGCCACGCATTGTGGCAAAGCCGGTTCGGCGGCGACCCGACCATCGTCGGTCGCCCACTGCTTCTCAACGACAACGCCGTGACGGTCGTCGGCATCATGCGGCCCCGCTTCGCCTTCCCGCAGAGCAACTGGGCCGGCGACCTCTGGATGCCGCTCGGCTTCGATGAGGCCGCGCTGGCATCCACACGGGAAACATCGGCCTCAATGGTGTCGGTGGCGCGGCTGCGACCCACTGTCTCACTCGAGCAGGCGCAGGCCGAGATGGACACGATCTACCAGCGGCTCGAGGCCGAAAATCCAGACACCAACGCAGGAATCGGCGTCCGGATCAGACCGATACAGCAGATGCTGGCCGACATTCTCCTGGCACCGCTCGTCCTGTTGATGGCGGTGGTCGCGGTGGTGCTGCTGATCATCTGCGCCAACGTGGCGAGCCTGCTGTTGGCGCGCGCTTCTGCGCGGGCGCGGGAGATGGCAATCCGGGACGCGCTGGGCGCCGGTCGACTGCGTCTGTTCAGACAGCTCCTGACCGAGGCGCTGATCCTGGCGGCGCTGGGCGGCGGGCTCGGCGTGCTGCTGAGCGTTTGGGGGCTCGGTGCGCTGCGTCCTGTCATCCCGGACGACATCGCCAGTGTGATGCCGGCTGTGCGTGAGATGGGCGTCGACCTGCGTGTGCTGGCGTTTTCGGGTGGTGTGTCCTTGCTGGCAACGCTGGCCTTCGGCCTGGCTCCAGCCCTCATGCTGTCGAACCCGGCTGCCGGAGGGCGGCTGGCAAATCGCTCGAGCGGCGACGGAGGTCACAGCCGGCATCGGCTGCTCTCGCTGCTGGTGGTCGGCGAGGTCGCCCTGTCGGCGATGCTGCTGGTCGGTGCCGGGTTGACAACACGCAGCCTGTGGAACGTGTTGCAGGTGGAGCCCGGCTTCGAGTCCCGCGGTCTGATGGTGCTGGACCTGTCGCTGCCCGCCGACACCTATCCCGATGTCGCCCGCCGGGCGACGTTCCTCACCCAGCTCATCGACCGGCTTGACGCGCTGCCGGGTGTGGAGACCGCCGCGGCCGTCAACAGCCTCCCGCTGAGCCAGACCAACAGCTCGACGTCGGTCGTCATCGACGGCCAACCACCGGCGGCTCCGGGGGACATACCACGGACCGACTACCGGGTCGTGAGCCAGGACTACTTCGACACGATGGGGATTTCCTGTGACATCGACTGGACGACAAGCAACCACAGCCCATGTGGTGCACCGTTCACGATGGATCGTGCAACTGGTGGCATGGTGCCAGCCGGCGAGTTCAGCGAATACGCCGAATTCCTTGACGGC
>JASLOY010000050.1 GCA_030745255.1 Vicinamibacterales bacterium | reverse complement strand
CGTTCAGCCCAGGGGTCCTGGCTGCCAAGGGGTCGCTGTTCCTCACCCGGCCGACGCTGGCGACTTACATCAAGTCCCGCGAGGAGCTCGACACAACCACGACCGATCTGTTCGACGTGGTGCAGAGTGGAGCCGTCAAGGTGGAGGTGAGCCAGGTGTTCCCGCTCGAAGACGCGGCGCAGGCGCATCGCGACCTGGAAGCGCGGAAGACGACCGGTTCGACGGTGCTGACGATGGAGGGGTAGGAGCAATGAGCATGAAAATGAAGTCGATGCGCATCTTCGTCGCGGGGCTCGTGCTGGGTGGTGTGGTGATCGGCGCGCTCGGTTCGGTGTCGGCGCAGCCGGAGCGACGCACCATCAATCTGCCGGGGCGCACGACGCAGGCGCCGTTCAGCGATGCCGTTCTGGCCGGTGACACGTTGTATCTCTCCGGTCGACTCGGCATGGACCCGGCGACGGGGCAGCCCCCCGCCGAGCCCCGGCAGGAAGCCCGGAATGTGCTCGACCAGATCCGTTCGGTGCTCGAGGAGGCCGGCATGACGATGGACGATCTGGTCAGCGTTCAGGTGTTCTGTTCCGATGTGGCCTTCTATGCCGACTTCAATGCCGTCTACACCGACTACTTCACGAGCGACCCGCCCGCCAGGGCGTTTCTCGGAGCCGGGCCCCTGCTGCGCGGTGCGCGTTTCGAGGTGATGGGCATCGCGGTGAGGTCGTAGGCGCGAAGAGGTCAGAAGGCAGACAGCAGAAGGCAGACGGAGGTCGGAGTCGCGCGGGTGTAAGCTAGTGTGCGGCACGTCCATCTCATCCACACTCCCGAGACGAGGCGCCCCGATGCCGCAGCTACTCAAGTTCCAGGCGGTGCTTGGCATCGCGGTCCTGGCGGCCGCCTGCTCTCCCGACCCGCCCGTGGTCGCCGAGGCGGTCGACCTCGTGCCGGAACTGAGCGCCGAGCCGATCACGGACGGGCTTCTGGCGCATCGTCCCGCCGTGCCGGGGGTGCGCGGGCTCGTGACGGCCGGCCACCCGCTGGCGTCGATGGCCGGCATGCGAATCCTGATGCAGGGCGGCACAGCGGCCGACGCGGCTGTGGCGGTGCTGGCTACCTTGAACCAGGTCGAGCCAATGATGTCCGGCGCCGGCGGCAACGGCTTCATGACGATCTATGACGCCGCGACCGACCGCGTCTATTCGCTGAACGCGACCGGGGCGGCGCCCAAGGCGCTCGACGCCGCGGACATCACACCCGAAGAGCTGAATCGGGGCATGAAGGCCGGGGTGGTGCCGGGGTTGCTCGGTGGGTGGGTCGCCATGCTGGAGCGGTTCGGCACGATGACGCTCGGGCAGGTGCTCGAGCCGGCGATCGAGTACGCCGAGCGCGGCCATCCGATGGCGGGCTACGTCAGCCGCTCCCTCGCCCGGTCGCGCGAGCTGTTCGAGCAGTACCCGTCGACGATGGCGGTCTTCATGCCGGACGACGAGCTACCGGTCGAAGGGCAGCTCTTCAAATACCCCGATCTGGCCAGGACGTTCCACAAGCTGGTGGAGGCCGAACAGACCGCGCGGCTCGACGGGGGGTCTCGCGAGTCCGGTCTGCGGGCCGCGTTCAACCGCTTTTACCGCGGGGACATCGCCCGCGACATGGCCAGGTTCTATCAGGGAAACGACGGATTGTTCACGCGCGACGACTTTGCCGCCTACGAGCCGATCTGGGCGGAGCCGGTTCACACGACCTACCGCGGCTACGACGTCTACTCCAGCCCCACGACATCACGCGGTGGGTTGGAGGTCGTGATGCAGCTCAATCTGATCGAGGGTTTCGACGTAGCCTCACTCGGGCACAACTCGGCCGAGACGCTGCATCTCGTCGCCGAGTCGATCAAGGTCGCCAAGTCGGACATCTATCACTTCGTGACCGATCCGGAGCACGCCGACATGCCGACTGACGGCATGACCTCCAAGACGTTCGCCGACACGCGTCGCGCACTGATCGCGCCCGATCTGGCGAAGCCCTACCCCGACCATGGCGCGCCGCCAGGAGCCCAACCGACGTCGGCATCGCTCGGCTCTTGGGCAGCGCCAACCGGACCGATGCTGCGCGAAGCCACGTACCCGGGCAGTACGACGAGCTTCTCGATCGTCGATCGCCAGGGGAACGTGGTCGTCGCCACCCCGACTCTCGGCAGTTTGTGGGGCACCGGGGTGGTGGTGGGGAGCACCGGACTGTTTTTCAACAACGGCACACGGATCGGCTCGACCTCGCCCTACCCGGATGATGTGAACTACGTGCGTGGCGGTCAGATCCCGATTCTGAACAACTCGCCGACACTGGTCATGAAGGAGGGCGAGTTCTTCCTGGCGCTCGGGACCCCGGGAGGCGAGACGATCGGGCAGACCCAGTTCCAGGTGCTGCTGAACGTGATCGACTTCGGCATGGGCATCCAGGAGGCGATCGAGGCGCCGCGGATCGCGCTCGCCGCCGACCCGAACTTCTACCTGCCGGGCGCCGACGTCACGGTGCGTGTCGAGCGCCGCGTAGCGCCGCGCGTCATTGACCGGCTGCGCCAGATGGGACACGACGCGGAGACGGCCCGTGAGTATTCCATGGGGAATATGCAGGGGATCCTGAGGAATCCGGAGACCGACACCATGATGGCCGGCGCCGACCCGCGCCGGATGATGTATGCGATCGGGTGGTAAGGTCCTTAGCTCCAGAAGTCAGAGGACAGAAGGCAGAAGGCAGAAGGCAGAAGGCAGGAGACAACCGGATGGCTTCGCCAGCATCAAGTCAGCAAGATCTTGCGAATCAGAGCTACGCGACTTTGTTGGAGACGGCGCAGCCCACAGATGATCTTCTGACTTCTGACTTCTGACTTCTGACTTCTCCGGCATCACGTTGCCCTATTCATCGCTCGCAGCACTTTCGAGGACCGCAGCTCCTTCTCCAGATGCACCGAGATCAGTTGTCGATGCGCCTGCTCCAATTCCCGCGCCGCCTCTGCCGGCAGCCCGATGTCGGCCAACCCCCCGGGCGGCGTGCCGGACGCTGCCCGGAGAAACCGCACCGACTCGGCCGAGAGACGGATTCCCTGACCGACCGCGCATGCCGCGCAGGTGAAACCACCCCCAGTCGGATCGATCTGCCCGCCGCGCACCGAGTCGCCGCCGCACCGATGACAGGCGATCAGCGACGGATATACACCCTGCAGACGCAGGACCCAGTACTCGACGTAACGGGCCAACCGCCCGACCGGGACCTTGTCGACCAATGATTCCACCACCGCGGCACCCAGCCGATACAACGTCGCGTTTGGGTCGGCTTCTGGCGCGCACTCGTCGATCAACTCGGCGAAGTACTCGACGTGCCCGAGTCCGTCGCCGTCACGCACCATCAATGGCGACCGCACCGGTTCGACGTAGCTCAGCCGCACCAGGTCGCGTTGTTCCCGCTCGTAGTACGCGAGCCGGGCGAGTGTCAGTGGCTCGAGCCCACCGGCGAATCGCGACTTCAGCCCCCGCACACGGTTCGCCACACCACGCTTCTTGCCCCGATCACTAGTCAGGAACACGACGATGCGGTCCGCTTCACCGAGTTGGTAGGTGCGCAGGATCAGCGCGTCGGTCGTATGGAGTGGCATCGCGAGCGCGTATCGTCCCGCATCCGAGGACCCATCATTCTACCTCCGCGCTACACGCCGGCCAACATCTGCCACGGTCGCTGGCCGGCGACACACGGGCGTGCCAAGCCCCTGGCTTCTTCTGACTTCCGACGTCTGACTTCTGGCTTCTTGGGCTCTCGGTCATGCCACCTGCTCCAGATACTGCAGGAAAATGGTGGCCAGTCCCAGAAACGCGAAGAAACCGAACACATCGGTGAGCGTGGTGATGAACACGGCGGATGCCAGCGCCGGGTCCACCCTCATGGCTCGCAGGGCGATCGGAATGAGAGTGGCGGCGATGGCGGCCACCAGGAGGTTGATGACCATGGCCAGCGCCAGAATCAGACCCAGGAAGATGTTCCCGGACATCGACCAGGCCACCCCGGCCCCGACGATGCCGAGCGCCAACCCGTTACCGAGACCGACGAGCGCCTCCTTGAACACCGCCCGGCTTGAGTTGCCCCAGGTCAGCTCACCGAGGGCGATCCCCCGAACGATGATCGTCAGCGTCTGGGTCGCCGCGTTGCCGCCCATGCTGGCGACAATGGTCATGAGCACCGCCAGCACCACGACCTGGTCGATGGTGGCCTGAAAGGCACGCACCACGAAGGCGGCCATCGTGGCGGTGACCAAATTGACCGCCAGCCACGGTAGTCGCTTCCGCACCGACTCGCGCGCCGGCGAGAACACGTGCTCATCCCCGCTGACTCCAGCCAGCCGGTAGATGTCCTCGGTCGCCTCGTCCTTGATGATGTCGATGACGTCATCGACGGTGATGATACCGACGAGCTTGTTTTCCTCGTCGACGACCGGAATCGCCAGCAGGTTGTAGCTGGCAACGTGCTGGGCGACCTCTTCCTGGTCGGTGTCCACTCGCGCGCTGATCAGATCGGTCGTCATGATCCGCTGCAGCGGAGTCTCCGGCGCCACGAGGAGCAGCCGACGCAACGACACGACCCCCACCAGATGACGGCGCTCATCCACGACATAGAGATAAAAGACCATCTCCACCTCGCGCGAGCCCTGGAGGGCCCCAATCGCCTCCCCGGCCGTGAGGTCCTCCGACAGCGCAAACACCGTCGGGTTCATGATGCGCCCGGCGGTTTGTTCGGCGTACTCGAGCAGGTTCTCGACCCCACCAGACGCCTGCGGCTGCATCAGCGCCAGCACGGCGGCAGACAGGGCATCCGGCAGCTCTTCGATCAGCGCCACCGCATCGTCCGACGGCAGCTCCTGCAACCAGACTGCGATCTGATCGGCGGGATGGTCGGCCAGCAACACGGCCGCGTGTTCGGAGCCGTATTCGATCAGCGCCTCCATGGCGAGACGGCTGTTATGGTCGAGCAGGAGGTTGAGCGCCCCGCGACAGTCCTTGTCGGGCAGCTCGCCGAAGACTTCAGCGAGGTCGACGGGATGTTGCTTCTGGAGCAGGTTGAGCAGGTTGGCAGACGCACCAATCCGCTGCAGTCGTTTGACCGAGTCGAGCACCACGTCGATGCGGCGGTGGGGTGGCATCGTCCCGTCGTCCGGGTCGGGTCGCGCCGCAGCGCGACACGTCAAGGTCGCCTATGGGTCCCACAATCAGTACCAAGAACTTCCCAGTGTAACACCTCGTGCTCGCCGCTGACACCCCCGGTCGCGCCTCGGGCATCAGGCACCTGAGCGCCCAGAGCCAAGAGCCTACAGCCCAGAGGCCCTGGGCAAGGCCCTCACCGCCGTGTCCTGGGAGCCACACCAGCCAGGTCGAGGATCCGATCGTTCTCCCGCCAGTCGGCGCGAACCTTGACGTGCAGGTCGAGAAAGACGCGCGTGCCGAAGAAGCGCTCCAGCTCCTGCCTGGCCTCGGTGCCGATCCGTCGAACCATGGCACCGCCCTGACCGATGACAATTGGCTTCTGAGAGGCGCGTTCGACCAGGATCGAGCAATACAGTCGCAAGACCCCCGGCTCGGTAGCCTCGTCGAATCGGTCCACGACGACTGCTGTCGTGAACGGGAGCTCGGCGTGCGTGAGCCGCAGCACCTTTTCCCTGACGGTCTCGGCTGCCAGCACCCGCTCCGGCTGGTCGGTCAGGAAGTCGTCCGGATAGAGGGCCTCGCCCTCGGGCAGCTGTTCGACGATTTCCCGCTCCAAGATCGTCACGCCATCGCCGGTCAGGGCCGACACCGGCACGATCGCGGCGAAGTCGCGCTGCCGGCAGTACCAGTCGATGAGCGGAAGCAACCGCGCCTTGGCCACCCGATCGATTTTGTTGAGCACCAGGATGACCGGCACCCGCGCCTCTGCGAGAGACTCCAGCACGAACCGGTCCCCGGCTCCCAGACCATCGGTCGCATCGCGCACCAGGCCGATCAGATCGACATCGCCGATCGATTCGACCGCCATGTCGACCATCCGCACGTTCATCCGGTGCAGCGGACGGTGAATTCCGGGGGTGTCGACAAAGATGACCTGGGCCGTGGGGTCGCCAGTGTAGTTCCGGACAGCCAGGATCCGGTTCCGGGTCGTCTGGGGCTTGTCGGAGACGATCGCCAGCTTGGTGCCGACCACGCGGTTGAGCAGGGTGGACTTGCCGGCGTTCGGCCGGCCTATGAGCGAGACGAAGCCAACCTTCATCGCGCCTATTCGGCCTCCGACCCGACCGCGTCGCGTCGTTGCACCCGGACCTTGCGGACTCTTCGGCGCTCGGCCTCGAGCACCTCGACAGACAGGTCGTCGACATCCACGGTCTCGCCGACAGTCGGAACGCGCCCCAGACGGTCCAGCAGGTATCCGCCGACCGTCTCGAACCCGTCACGCTCCACCGTCACACCGAGATGCTCGACCATGTCGCCCACACTGACCGTGGCCAGCAACACGAATCTTCCGTCGCCCTCGTCGACGATCGGCTCCGACTCATCGTCGTACTCGTCGCGGATCTCGCCGACGATCTCCTCGATCAGGTCTTCGATGGTGACCAGACCGGCCGTGCCACCGTACTCATCCACGACGATCGCGCTCTGCAGTTGCTTGACCTGTAGCTCCCGGAGGAGCTCGGCGACCCGCTTGCCCTCGGGCACGACATGCGCCGGTCGAAGCAGCCGCGGCACGATCGGGGACTCGCCTTGTGCTTCGTCAAGGGTCACCAGATCCTTCACGAACACGAACCCCAATATGTTGTCCAGGTTGTCCTTGTACACGGGGATTCGCGAATACTCCTCCTCGGCAAAAAGCGCCCGGAATTCGGCCACGGTCGCTTCGTGCCCAAGTGCGACGATGTCTGGCCGCGGGGTCATGACCTCGCGCACCAACGTGCCGCCAAAGTCGACGACCGACTGCAACAGCTTGCGTTCTTCGGTCTCGTCAGCGTCCGCCTCGGTCTCCGCGGTCTCGCCTCCGGATACCGGCGACTCGAGCCCACCAGGGCCGCTGGACCGTGGCTCCGGGCGGACCCGCGGCGGCCGCGCCAACCGGAGCAAGCCGCCCGTCACAGGACCCACGATTCGTAGCGCGAGGTCGAACGATGGCAGCAGGAGCTCGAGAGTGCGAGCCGCGTCGCGCCGGACAAGCGCCGACGGTACGAGCTGCTCACACACCACCACATACAGCACGATCGCCGCCAACAACCCGCCAACGGCCTGCGGCGACGCCACGCCGATCAGTCGCGCCAGCACCACCGAGGCGGTTGCAAACAGCACACCGCGCAGCAACCGCGTCACCACATACAGTCGCAGCGGGTCCTCGAGATACGTTGTCAGAGACTCGTGCCGGACATCTCGCTCAGCCGTGAGCCGTTCCGGCAGCCGAACCATCGCGCCAAAGGCAGACTCAATGGTCGCCACGTAGACCACGGCGCACCCGATCAGAAACAGCAGTAGAGGAAGCATCGAGGGTTAGGGGCCTTGACCCACCGGCAACCCACCGCGGCGCTGAAGACGACGCTCGAGCCGCTGCATCCGTCCGTCGTCCCGCTCGTGGTCGTACCCCAACAGGTGCAGCAGCCCGTGTAGCGCCAGCCGGCGCCACTCCTGCTGTTCGGTCAGACCGGCGGCCCGCGCCTGGCGCGACGCCCGACCCGTGGCGATCACGATGTCTCCGAGGAGTCGGGCCGGGCCCGGACCGCTGGCCGTCGGGGCGGGGTCGGCCGGAAACGAGAGCACGTCGGTGACCGCATCGACCGCTCGGAACCGACGATTGAGGTCTCGCATCTTGCGGTCGCCGACCAGCGCCACAGCGACGACGCCGACCGCGACGCGCGGTGCGACACGGGCGAGCCACAACGGCAACGTCCCGGCCGGCTTGCGCCGGCCTCGTCCATCGGTCACCGCCACACGAAGCCGTGGCGCCACTCGACGGGACACGGCGGGGTCGGGGTCGTCGGCAGTCATCCGGTGTCGGGTCCCGTGTAGGCTTCGTAGGCTTGGACAATCTTCTGCACGAGGGGGTGCCGGACGACATCGCGGTCGTCGAACCGCGTGAAGGCGATGCCCTCGACCCGTTCCACGATCCGCATCACCTCCACCAGCCCTGAGGCCGTCTGACCGAGCGGCAGATCGATCTGAGTGATGTCCCCTGTGATAACCGCCTTCGACCCGAACCCGAGCCGCGTCAGGAACATCTTCATCTGCTCGGAGGTGGTGTTCTGCGCTTCATCGAGAATCACAAACGCGTCGTTGAGCGTCCGGCCGCGCATGAAGGCGAGCGGAGCGATCTCGATGGTGCCGCGGCCCAGCAGCCGGTCGACCCGATCCATGTCCAGCATGTCGTAGAGCGCGTCGTAGAGCGGTCGCAGATACGGATTCACCTTCTCCTGCAAATCGCCCGGCAGAAAACCTAGCTTTTCGCCGGCTTCGACAGCCGGGCGCGCCAAGACGATACGGGTCACCTTCTTGGCGGTGAGAAACGCCACGGCCTGGGCCATTGCCAGATAGGTCTTCCCGGTTCCCGCCGGACCAATCCCGAACACGATATCGTGGCGTTCGATCGCGTCGACATACCGCCGCTGGTTGAGACTCTTCGGCGTGACGTGCCGCTTGCTCGATGCCTTGACGGTCGCCCGTACGAAGTAGTCGCGCAGCCGAACGTGACCATCTTCGATGACGAGCTGGGCAGCCCGTTGGACGTCCTCCTGCGACAGCTGGTAGCCCTCGGCGACGAGCTCCCCCAGCTGGTTCACGACACGCTCGACCCGGGCGACGGCGGCGTCGTCACCTTCGGCCACCAGCATGTTGCCGTCGGTACGGATCCGGACCCCGAACAGGTCCTCGAACGTCTTGAGGTTGGTGTCGTAGGAGCCGAACAGCAGCTCGACCCCCTCGTCAGGGACGGGAATCCGTGCGACTGTCGCTGTGCCGGGCTCCCCTTGTTGTTCGGACACGTGCTGTGGCGATGGTGACACTAAGCGGCCCGCTGCACAAGTAGGGCGGCATTTGGCCGCCAATGCATCCCGTCCCCCGGCGTTGGGCTTCAGGCTCAGCGGGGTCGAATACTGCCGGTCAAGAATCGGTGCGCAGATGCAGATCGCGCAGCTGATTCGGGCTGACCGTGGACGGGGCGCCGGTCATCAGATCCACCGCGGTGGCGGTTTTCGGGAAGGCAATGACGTCGCGGATCGATGCCTCTCCCGCCAGCAGCGCCACGATCCGGTCTACCCCAAGCGCGATCCCGCCATGCGGCGGCGTACCGAACTCGAGCGCCTCGAGAAAGAACCCGAACCGGGACCGCGCGTCCTCATCGGTAATCTTCAACAGCTCGAAGATCCGACGCTGCAGCGGCTGATCGTGGATCCGGATACTCCCGCCCCCGATCTCGCTGCCGTTGAGCACCAGGTCGTAGGCCTTGGCCAGCACGGCCCCGAGGTCGGTGTCCAATCGGTCGCGATCTTCGTCACGCGGCGCCGTGAACGGGTGGTGCATCGAGGTGTGCCGCCCCTCGGTCTCACTCCACTCGAACATCGGGAAATCGACCACCCAGGTCAGTGCCCGGCGTCCCTCATCGATCAGCCCCTCGCGCTGCGCCAGCCGCAGACGGAACTGTCCCAGGAGTCCGGAGGCCTCGGCTGACGAACCGGCTGCGACGAGCACCAGGTCGTCGGCCCCGGCGCTCACTGCCTCCAGCAACCGCCCCAGCGTCTCGGCGCCGGCCGCCTTGAGAATCGAGCTCTGGACATCACGACCAGGGCCACCAGGGCCGTCTGATCCATATCGCGCCCACACCAGCCCCTGTGCGCCGAGCTCGATAGCCTCGTCGACCAGCTTGTCGGCCTGGCTGCGGGAATAGCGCCCCGCGCCCGGCACGACGAGCGCCCGGACCACGCCGCCACCGGCCACCGCGTCATGAAACACCTGGAAATCGGAGTCGGCGAAGACGCCTGACACATCTGCAATCTCCATCGCCATGCGCAGATCCGGTTTGTCCGACCCGTACTTCGCAATCGCCTCGGCATACGGCAGTCGCGGAAACGGAATCTCGATCGACTCGTCATTCGCCTCGAATATCGTCTGCATCAGCTGCTCGACAACGCCGAAGACGACGTCTGGTGTCGCAAATGACACCTCGAGGTCGATCTGAGTGAACTCCGGCTGCCGGTCCGCCCGGAGATCCTCATCCCTGAAGCACCGCGCCACCTGAAAATACCGGTCCATGCCCCCCAGCATCAGGATCTGCTTGAAGATTTGTGGAGACTGCGGCAACGCGAAAAACTCGCCCGGATGCACCCGGCTGGGCACCAGATAGTCGCGGGCTCCCTCCGGGGTCGACTTGGCGAGCACCGGGGTCTCGATGTCCAGGAACCCCTGCTCGTCCAGCGACCGACGCGCCGCCATCAGGACACGATGACGCAGCTGCAGGTTTCGCTGCATTCGCTCGCGCCGCAGGTCGAGATAGCGATACTTGAGCCGGATGTCCTCAGACACCGGCGTCTCTTCGGAGATCTGGAACGGCGGGCGCCTGGCTTCGCTGAGCACGTCGATCTCGCGCACCGCGACCTCGACCTCACCGGTGGCGATTTTCGGGTTCAGCGTGTCCTCGGATCGTCGCTCGATCGTACCGCTGACCGCAACGACGAACTCGGGTCGCAGCCGCTTGGCCAGCGCAAGGAGCGTCTCGTCGTCGCGCGCCACGACCTGGGTCACACCGTAACGGTCTCGGATGTCGACGAAGATCAGCGACCCGAGATCGCGCACCCGATGAACCCACCCCATCAAGGTGGCCTCGGTCCCCATGTCGGTCGCGCGCAGGGCGCCGCATGTATGTGTTCGTATCAATTCAGGCACGGTGGATTCCGTCGTCGCGATGTCGCCCATGAAAGATCTCGAGCAGGTGGGCCGTTACCTGATCCCGGGCGACCGTGTGCTGGTGCCCGGTCCCCATTTCCTTGATCGTCACCTGCTGGCGGGCCAGCTCGTCTTCACCGAGAATCAGCACTCGTCGCGCCCCGCTGCGATTGGCCCGCTTCATCTGCGACTTTGACGAGTGCCCGTCGTAGTCGATCAAGGCCGTCAACCCGGCCTTCCGCAGGTCGCGTGCCAGTATACGGGCCGCTGGCCAGCTCGCATCGCCAATTGCCACGACGAAAGCATCGGCGACGGTCGTGCCGCCCGCGCCCTCCGACAGGGCCAGAACCAGGCGCTCGAGCCCGGCCGCGAAACCGATACCCGCCCGGTCCGGTCCCCCCAGGCGTTTGACCAGGTGATCATACCGGCCCCCGCCCAGCAGCGCGTTCTGGGCCCCGAGTCCGGCCCCGAGAATCTCGAAGGTGGTACGGGTGTAGTAATCGAGCCCCCGCACCAGCCGGTGCGACACGCGATAGAGCAGGCCATATGCGTCCAGGTGCCGCTTCACCTCGTCGAAGTGCGCCCGACAAGCGTCGCACAGGAAATCCTCCGAATGCGGCAGGGCGTCGATGATCGGCTGGTCGGCCGGCACCTTGCAGTCGAAGATCCGCAACGGGTTGGTCCGCGCCCGCCGCTGACAGTCTCCGCACAGCTCGGGCACGCGCTCCCCCAGCGCCTCGAGCAGCGCCGCGCTGAACCGGGTCCGGCAGTCTGCGCACCCGACCGAGTTGATGACCAGTTCGGCCGTGTCGATGCCCAGCTCGGACACGAAAGCGGACGCCATCTCGATAACCTCTCCATCGACGGCCGCGTCAGTGACACCAAATACCTCGACGTCGAGCTGATGGAACTGCCGATAGCGCCCCTTCTGGGGTCGCTCATAGCGAAACATCGGCCCGAGACTGTAGAGCTTGGCGAACGGCAGCTCCTGCTCGAGGCTGTGCTCGACGAAGGCTCGCACCATGCTGGGTGTCGCCTCGGGCCGCAGGGTGATGCGATCGCCACCCTTGTCGGTGAAGGCGTACATCTCCTTCTGGACGATGTCGGTCGACTCGCCGGTCCCCTTGGCGAACAGCTCCTCGCGCTCGATTACCGGTGTCCGGATCTCGGCATACCCGTAGCGCTCGCAGACGGCGCGCGCCACGCGCTCGACCTGCTGCCAGCGACCGACCTCGGCCGGAAGAATGTCGCGGGTGCCGCGAATGCCGGGAATCACGTCGTGCGCTGCCCCATGGGTTCAGGTCGCGTGCTCATCATTCACCGTCCGGCGCAGCCCGGAATGGTCCGGCTCGCCTACTGCTGGAATTCACGCTTGTAGCCGACGTAATTTTCCGCATAGCGCCGGATCGAGGTCACCTCATCGTCGCTGGTCGCTCGCTGAACGCGCCCGGGATTCCCGATCACCATCGATCCGGGTGGAATCGTTGTGCCCTCGACGATGAGCGTACCGGCCGCGACGATCGAGCCGGTCCCGACCACCACGCCGTTCAGCACGATCGCACCCATGCCGATGAGACAGCGGTCCTCGACCACGCACCCGTGGAGCACCGCCGCATGCCCCACCGTGACCTCGTCGTCGATAACCGTCGGATGGGTATCGCGCATGACGTGGACTACACACCCGTCCTGGATATTGGTGCGCCCGCCCACGCGAATCCGGTTGACGTCGCCGCGGATGACGACGTTCATCCAGACACTGCTGTCCTCACCGATCTCGACATCGCCGATCACCTGTGCGCTGTCGTCTACGAACGCCGTAGC
>JASLOY010000509.1 GCA_030745255.1 Vicinamibacterales bacterium | reverse complement strand
CGGTTGGGTCGTAGCCTTCGTCGAGCTTTTTCAGGTAGAGATGGGACCCGTCGTGAAGCGTCACCTCTTGTGTCGTGCCCGGCTCGTAATCCACGTTGATGTCCTCGAAGTACGGCACGAAATCGAGCTCCTCCAGCGGGTCATCGTGACTCTTCACATACGCATAGCTCTTGGTCGAGCCCTCGTGGTCGTTGAAGGTCACGCAGGGCGAGAGCACATCGAGCATGGCCGTGCCGCGATGACCGATCGCCGCCTTCAGCACCGCCGTCAGCTGCTTCTTGTCTCCGGAGAACGATCGCGCCACGAACGTCGCCCCGAGTTGGATGGCCAGCGCGCAGGTGTCAATGGGGGGCAGGTCGTTGACCACACCAGTCTTCAGTATGGACCCCCTATCGGCGGTTGGCGAGAACTGCCCCTTCGTCAGACCGTAGCACCCGTTGTCCTCGATGATGTAGATCATCGGTATGTTGCGACGCATCAGATGCACGAACTGCCCGATACCGATTGCCCCGGTGTCGCCGTCGCCGCTCACACCAATCGCCACGAGGTCTTTGTTGGCGAGCAGCGCACCGGTGCCGACCGACGGCATCCGGCCATGCACGGAGTTGAAACCATGGGAGGAACCAAGGAAATACGCCGGACTCTTGCTCGAGCAACCGATACCGGACAGCTTCACGACCTTCGTGGGATCGACCCCCATACTGAAGCACGCGTCGATGATCCGCTCCGATATGGCATTGTGCCCGCACCCGGCGCACAGCGTGGTCTTGCTGCCGCGGTAGACGGGAAGCTCGAGGCCGAGCCTGTTGCTCTTCTTCTTGGGAGTGGGCGTCGCTGTGGCCACGGTGCGTCCTTTTCGATGTGTCGTGTGTTTCTATCCGATCCCGAGAGCAAGGCCGTCGCTGGAAAGCCCTACTCGCCGCCGACCCCAGCGTCGTGCGGGCTCGGTCCGTCAGCCACCGAGTATTGAACCCGGTAGCCTTCTTGAATCAGGATGTCATCGGTGATGGTGCGCGCGTCGATCGGCTCTCCGGCGTAGTGCAGGACGCTCCGGAGCCGCACGGCCAGCTCGGCTCGCAGCTCGAGCCGCATTAGCGTCGCCATCTGCGCATCGCGGTTCTGCTCGATCACATACACACGGTCGTGCCGCTCGATGAACGACGCGAGCGCAGACCGAAACGGATAGGCTCGCAACCGATAGTACGAGGTGCGCACGTCAGCCTCTTCTTTCAGCTGATCGCGACTCTCGACCACGGCCCAGTGTGTGGTGCCATACGCGATGATGCCGACCCGCGCCCTCCGGTTGATTTCCACGATCGGAGCCGGCATCCAGTTGCGCGCGGTCTCGAACTTGCGCGTCAACCGATCGACGTTCTTCCGGTAGTCGTCCGACCGCTCACTGTACTGACCCCAGTCGTTGTGGCCAGACCCCCGGCAGAAATACGCCGGCATCTCGTTCCCGGGAACCGATCGATAGGGGATGCCATCGCCATCTACGTCCCGATACCGCCCGAACCGCCCGATCCGCTCGAGGGCCTCCGCGTCGAGCAGCTTGCCGCGATCGATCGGCTTGGAGGGATACTCGAACTTGGGCGACATCCACGTGTTCATGCCGAGATCCAGGTCGCTCAGGACGAAGACCGGCGTCTGAAAACGCTCTGCGAGGTCGAACGCCGCCACCGCCATGGAATAGCACTCATCCGGCGAAGACGGAAACAAGAGCGGGTGCCGGGTGTCCCCGTGAGAGAGGAACGCCGTCGACAGCACGTCACCCTGCGCGGTCCGCGTCGGCAGCCCGGTCGCCGGCCCCACACGCTGAACGTCAAATATCACCGCCGGGACCTCGGCGTAGTACCCGAGACCGGCAAACTCACCCATGAGCGAGATGCCGGGCCCCGAGGTCGCCGTCATCGACCGCCCTCCCGCCCAACCGGCGCCAAGCGCCATGCCGAGCGCCGCAATCTCGTCTTCTGCCTGCACGACGGCAAAGGTCGCCTTGCCTGTCTCTTTGTCGACCCGGTACTTGCTGAGATACTCGATGAGCGTCTCGCAGAGCGACGACGACGGAGTGATCGGATACCAGGTGACAACAGTCACGCCCGCCATCATGCAGCCAATCGCGGCGCCGGCGTTGCCGTCGATCAGGATACGCCCCGCGTTCTCGTCCATCGCCTCAATTCGACACGGATCCCGTTTCTCGAGATGCTCTTTGGCGAACGCATAGCCGACATCGAGCGCCTGCCGGTTGATGGCCACCACCTTCTCCTTGTTTCCGAACTGCTTGCGCAGAGCGGCCTCCATCTGGTCGAGCTCGATCCCGAGCAGCCACGCCAGCACCCCGTCATAGATCATGTTGCGGACACGACGGCGCAATTTGACGTCCCGTGACACATCGGCGACCAGCTTGTCAAACGGCACCGGATAGAACACCACGTCGCTGCGCACGCTGCTCAGCTTCAGCGGCTCGTCGTAGACCACCGCGGAGCCCGCATCCAGATTGAGCACATCCTCTTGCGCCGTCTCCGGATTCATCGCGACGAGGAACTCGGTCTTCTTCTTCCAGCCGATATAGCCGTTCTTGTTGACCCGGATGGTGAACCAGGTCGGCAGACCGGCGATGTTCGATGGGAACAGGTTTTTGGCCGAAACCGGCACGCCCATCTGAAAGATCGAGCGTAGCAGCACGAGGTTGGCGGTCTGGCTGCCCGAGCCGTTCACCGTCGCCACCTGGACGGTGAAATCGTTGACGCTGAGCTCGATGGATGGTTCGGATGGGCGCTCTTCGCCTGCGACGTCGGACG
The DNA here is from genome assembly GCA_030745255.1 of Vicinamibacterales bacterium. GTDB lineage: Bacteria > Acidobacteriota > Vicinamibacteria > Vicinamibacterales > UBA8438 > NP936. The sequence goes on along the minus strand of JASLOY010000509.1, from coordinate 351 downwards.
CGGACATTCAGGTTCCTCAGGGTGACGGCGTGGTGGTTGGCTGACTGGGACGACGTCGTGCCCTCCACGGCACCACGCAAATCCGGCCTATTGTAGCACTGTCCCTTCAGATTCCGCGGCCAGGACGCTCGGGCACGCGGCTGGAAGGGCTCGCCGTGTCCGGACCCGGCTCAGTGGATCTTGGGTTCTAGGTTTGCAGCAAGGCCCCGCCCCAAACCGCCCTGACGACGATCGGCTCCCGCCCCGCTGCCAGGGGGTGTCTCAATGGCCTGCTTCGCGGGGCCTCGTCATCTGTGACCACGCCGAGACCCTTGCCTCACATGTGACGATTTCGCTCATCGGGAGTGTCCA
>JASLOY010000508.1 GCA_030745255.1 Vicinamibacterales bacterium | reverse complement strand
GGGACGGCGCACACGGCGACCGGAACGGCCAAAAGGCCGTGACGAACTGGAACACCCTGACGCTTGCTCCCTAGATCAGAGCAAAGACGGTCGGCGGCCTCGCGGGCCGCCGACCGTTCTCTGGTGACACGATCGAGCGCGTCCTGGCGGCGATACTGTTCCGGTCGCCGTTTCCGCTGCCGCAGGATTGCCCGATCGAGCCGGGACTCGAGCGGCTTGTCACCCGCGCGCTCGCTAAAGATCCGGACGAGCGCTTTCAAACGGCGCAGGAGTTCCTCGAAGCGCTGCGTGCCGCCGACACTACGGTGTCCGTCGCCGTGCAAGCTGGCGCCGGCTCGACGCCGTCGATCGCCGTGCTTCCATTCGCGGACATGAGCGAGGCGCGCGATCAAGAGTATTTCTGCGAAGGGATGGCCGAGGAGCTGATCAACGCGCTGACGAAGCTGCCCTCCATCCGCGTCGCCGCGCGCACGTCCTCCTTTCGGTTCAAGCATCAGGCGGTCGATGTTCGAGACATCGGGCGCGAATTGAATGTCACCTCGTTGGTCGAGGGGAGTGTCCGCAAGTTCGGCGAGCACATACGGATTGCCGCTCGGCTGACGGAGGTGTCGGACGGATACGAACGGTGGGCCGAACAGTACGATCGCGAGGCCGGCAACGTGTTCTTGGTCCAAGACGAGATAGCACGCGCCATCGTCGACCAGCTCGAGGTCCGATTGTCCGGACTCCAGTCGCCGACGTTGATCGCTCCGTCGACCCAGGATGTGGACGCTTACAAGCTGTATTTGCAGGGACGACACTACTGGAACCATCGATATCCCGGATTCATCGAGAAGGCGATACGCTGTTTCGAAGGGGCCATCGCGCGAGACGCCACGTATGCCCTGGCCTACACCGGTCTGGCCGACGCGTATGTCGTGCTCGGGGCGTATGGCCTGATGGAGCCGGCCCTATCCATGTCCAAGGCGAAGCAGGCGGCCGAGCGGGCCGTCGCTTTGAACGACGGGCTGGCCGAGGCGCATCACTCGACGGCTCTCGTGGCCTGGTACGGGGACCGATCGTGGCTGGGAACGGAGCGTGCGTTTCGTCGCGCCCTCGAGCTGAATCCGGCGTCGGGCGTCGCCCACGCGCACGCCTCCGTCATGCTCGGATACCACGGAGAGTTCGACGAAGCCGTCCGCGAGGCCGAGCAGGCGCGACAGCTAGAACCGATGTCGGCGGTAATCGGGTACTACACCGGCAACGCATTCATGCTGGCGGGTCAGCTGGACGAAGCGCTGGACGAGGTTGAGCGCTCGGTCGACCTGGACCCGAATTTCGGAATGGCCGGCTGGCAGAAGGTGTGGATTCTGCGGGCGCACGGGCGCCACCAGGACGCGCTGGTCGAGGCCGAGCGGGTCGCCGCCCTGACAAAGCGCCAATGCATCTTCCTGGCGACCCTCGGCGTGGCGTACGCCGGCGTGGGGGATGTCGGGCGCGCCACCGCCGTGCTCGACGAGGTCGTAGCCGGCGCGGACGACAACCACGTCTCTCCACTGGCGGCAGCCATGATCTGCGCTTCGCTCGGATCGACTGACTGGGCGCTGGATCACCTCGAACGTGCGGTCGCCAAGCGCGTGCCGTTGTTGGTGCTCTTGCCGCTCCACCCCGTCTTTCAGCCGCTGTGGGAGAATCCGCGGTTCGAAGATCTCACACGGCGAATCGGGATCTGGACGTGACACCTCGTGGGCAGATGAGGGGGCTGTGACGAGCGCGCGTCCAGGCGTGGCACCGGTCGCATCGCGCACGACGAACGGGGCGGAGTACCTTGTATCGTCGGCTACTGTCGTCACCCGAAATCGAGCTTCCGAGGCCGGGTCAACTGTCGGCGGAACCACCCAGATCGCCCGCCACGTAGCGGTCGTTGCCGTCACCGCTTCTATGACGGTCACGAAGTCGGCGCTCGTCTCGCCCGTCTGGAGCACAGGGACGCTGTCCGGCGGGCGGCGTCATGCTACCGTACGCGTGCAGGGTGCAGGCGGCTCGGAACGCACTGGTGCCCCTGTACAATGGTTGGAGAGGGAACACGATGGCGTGGGATGACGACGACGACAGTACGACATACAACGTGGTGCTGAATCACGAAGAGCAGTATTCGATCTGGCCGGCGGACCGCGAGAACCCGGCGGGCTGGCGGGATGAAGGCACGAGCGGCACCAAGCAGGAGTGTCTCGACCACATCGACCAAGTCTGGACGGACATGCGGCCACTGAGCCTGCGCAAGCAGATGGATGCGGCAGCCGAGCCGACCGGGTCCGACTGACGTCCAGCCTATCGTGAGCCGCCTGCCCCCGAGTCGCTGGCTCCGGACGCTGGATGCCGTGCCCGGTACCGCGCTCCGACTCATCTGCTTCCCCTATGCGGGCGGCGGTGCCTCGGCGTTTAGAGGCTGGGGCGAGCGTCTCTGCGCAGGTGTCGAGCTGGTCGCGGTGCAGCTGCCCGGTCGCGAGGATCGGCTCGCCGAGGTCCCATTCACGCGGCTCGACACGTTGATCTCGGCACTGAGCGACGAGCTCGGACCGGCGCTCGACCGACCCTTCGCCTTCTTCGGTCACAGCATGGGCGCGCTCACCGCGTTCTCGGCTCGATGCGGACTCGCCGCCCTGATCATGTTCATCGCGACCGCCCTTGCCTCGGCCACCACGCAGCAAAGACCCCCCGACGACGACACGTCGAGTGCCGAACCGAGCATCGTCACCATCCGGGGCTGTGTCGACGGCACCCTGCTGACCGCCACCGATCTGCTGGACGCCGACGGTTCTGGAACCGGCGCGAGCATGGGAGAGCGCTTCCGTGTGGTCGGCGACGAGGAGCTGCTCGAGGAGCTGCGCGCATTCAGTGGCCACGAGGTCGACCTTATCGGGGTCCTGCTCGATGAGCCGGGCCGCAGACCGCGCGGCGGGAGCGGGGGACGCGTCGGAAGCAGCGGTCGCATCGGGAAGGCTGGGCCCCGCGTCTGGATCGGCGCCGGTGGTCGCACGCCATCTCGGCTCAATCCGTTTCCCGAACCGGGCGAGATTGCCGCCGTCGAACCGGTCGAGCTCGAGATGCGAGCCGTGATCCCTGTCAACGGCACGTGTCCGATCCTGTAGCGGGTCCGGCCACCGATAGTCGATGGCGACTCCGGG
>JASLOY010000507.1 GCA_030745255.1 Vicinamibacterales bacterium | reverse complement strand
GACCATCAGGACCTCACTGCTCGAGGCATCCTGCACCACGGCTGGAATCAAACCGTCCAGTTTCGAAAAATCCATGGTTTCTTCCCCTGTGTTCCCTCGTGCACATCATCGTGTGCGTCTGCTGCGTGTCAAAAAAAAAGCCCCGCCGTCATCGTCGGCGGGGCCAGGAGTGCGCGCTGGATGTGATGTGCAGTCGTGCTACCTCACACGCAAGTCCACGAGCCCGCCAGTGTCGCGGGATGGTGCGTGTGATGGTGCCGTTTCCGCAGCGTCATAGTAACCGCTACCCTATCCCACCGGTCGAGGAGCTGTCAAATGAGAGCCCGTGGGACGAGGACGTCCATGAAGTTCGAAGTTTCCGAGCACGCCGCGATCGCGTGGTTGAAGGAGAGCGATGCTGGCGAGGAGCGAGACTAACTGGCTGGCTGGTCGTCTGTGGAAATCGGTCGCAGGACGTCCGGCGAGTCGTGCGTCGGCGAGTTGACGGCGGTCGACACCTCGTAGGCCGTGAGCCACTCCGACGGGCAGGGCCGGACCAGCGGCAGCAAGCGTTCTGGTTCGTGCACTTCGGGGTCGAGCCAGTGTTCGATGTCGCCTTCGGCCAGCACGACCGGCATCCGGTCGTGAATCTCCGCCATGAGGGGGTTCGCGCTCGTTGTGACGATCGAGAAGGAGAAGAGCACCGCCGCCCCGGACGGCTGCCAGAGCTCCCACACCCCGGCGACGGACATAATCGCCCGGTCCTGCCGTTGTATCGCGAAGGGCCGCTTGCGTGTCCCGTCCCGCTTCCATTCGTAAAACCCCGACAGCGGCACCACGCACCGCCGCGCTCGAAACGCTTTGGCGTAGCTTCGCTTGTCGGCGATCTCTTCGCCACGAGCATTGATCAACGAGTATCGGGCGGCGGCTTCGACGCTCTTGGCCCAGAAGGGCACCAACCCCCAGCGCAGCAGGTCAATCGTTCGCTGGCCGTCCCGTACGAGCACGACCGGGGACCGCTCGGTCGGTGCCAGGTTGAATGTCGCCCGGAAACCGTCGAGGCGTAGCGGTCGGCGATTCAAATACTGAATGGACAGCTCCTCCTCGGTGTAGGTCTCGTAGGCGCGGCCGCACATCCTGAAGAGTATAGATCTGCGCAGTCCAGGTTCTTGGTCCGGCTTCGGGCGATTGGCCTGTTTCCGAAAAGGGCACGCGTGCCGAGTCCCCATCCCGGGCAGTCGCTACAATGGGGGCATCGTGGATCAGATCAGACCAGCCGAGTCGGGCGGACGGCGTCGGCCGCTGTCCAGGGTGGCAGTTGCGGCGGTTGTCTTGATCGCCGGGACACCGTGTATCGTGGCTACTCAGTCGCAGGATGCCTCACCCGAGGCGCGTGCCATCGCCTTTCTGTCTGGCGAAGTGCCGCGCTGGCCAGCCGAGAACAACTGCTTCTCGTGTCACAACAATGGAGACGCGGCGCGGGCGCTGTATACCGCGTTGGAAAAGGGGTACGCGGTCGAGGCGGATGCGCTCCGGGACACGACTGCCTGGTTGCAGGAGCCGGAGGCATGGGACGACAACGCGCTCGGGTTGGAGTTCGCCGATAAGAAGCTGGCGCGCATACAGTTCGCGGGCGCGCTTGGTGACGCGATGGTGGCTGGTGAGATCAGCGACCTGACTCCGCTTGGCGACGCCGCTGCTCTGATTGCGGCCGACCAGGCCGACAACGGGTCGTTCCCGCTCGACACGAGCGGCAGCATCGGCTCGCCCGCTACCTATGGCACCGCCCTGGCCACCTGGGCGGCGCTTGGCGCGCTCCGACAGGCAGGTGAACCCGACCTGGCGTCAGCCATCGCACGCGCCGATGCGTGGGTCCGAGGTGTGGAGGTGCAGACCGTCATTGACGCGGCAGCCGTGGTTCTGGCGCTCGGGACTGCAGATGACACGGCCGCCCTTGCCCAGCGGCAGCGGTGTCTCGAGCTGATCAACGAGGGGCGGGCCCCCTCCGGCGGCTGGGGTGCCTATCTGGCATCGGCGGTCGAACCGTTCGACACCGCGCTCGTCGTGCTTGCCCTCGAGCCGCTGCTCGATCGGCCGGAGCTGGCGGCTCCAGCAATAGATGGCGACACGCTGACCGGGATGGTGGCCGGGGCACGGGCGTTCCTGCTGGCCGAGCAGCTCGAAGATGGCAGCTGGGTGGAGACGACCCGGCCGGCCGGTCAGCAGAGTTACGCCCAGTACATCTCCACGACCGGGTGGGCTACCCTCGCGCTGCTGGCGACGCGGTGAACACCCAACTCACGGGAGACAGGAGACAGGAGGCAGGAGGCAGGAGAAGTCTGGAGGCTTCGCCGTCATACACTCAGCTGCAGATCGTCGGAGGGCGGTCTGAGCTCAGCGAATCTCGAACGGGATTCTGAACTGGTCGCTCGCGGTGGTTTGCTCCACGCGTTCGAACACATCGATCTCGAACGGTCGACCGATCCGGTTGCCAGCCAGATCTTCCACCACCGACAGTGCGACGAGAGAGTAGGCCCCGGCGACCCACGGCTCGGACGGGGTCAGCGTCCAGCGGGTCTCCCAGTTCCCTGTCTCCACGTCACCCTCGACACGTTGCCCCGCATCGTCTTCGATGCTGATCGCGCGCCGCATCAGCGCGTGGTCGAGCGGTTCGGGAAACGAAACGACGAGCCGTTGTGTCGAGCCGCTTGCAGGCACCCGGAGACGCCAGGTGGCGGTGTCGAGTGGTGTCATGTCGGCGGGTCCCACGGTGAACCGCTTCTCGAATGGTGCTTCCAGCGGGTTGCCTTCCGCGTCGGGCCACGCGGGGTCGATGACGAGCGTATAGGTTTCTCCGTTCTGTAGCGACCGACCCAGGCGCTCGTTCAGCTCGATGCCCTGTTTGATCCGCCCAGGGTCGAAGAACACCGTGTATCGCAGGTGGTCCAGGTCCCAGAACTCGCTGCCCAGCGGGAGAAACGGCACTTCGACCGCGCGTCCGCGAGCATCGCGCAGGCTGATGTAGTCGAGTCCATCGACGTCGCTCATCGGGGCGGAGAAGTGTATGTAGAGCTTCAGCTGATTCTCGGGCATCTGGTCGCCGCTCGGGAAGACCCTGTCGACGACCGTGGTGGCCTCGACGTCTGGCCGCGGCAACGTGACGACCTCGACGACTGGCTCAGCCGAGGCCATGT
>JASLOY010000506.1 GCA_030745255.1 Vicinamibacterales bacterium | reverse complement strand
AGCAGGAAACCAACCGGCTCATCATTACGTTCGAGACCGACGCCGTCGACCTGGTCCAGTCCGATCTGGTCAGGGACGACCTCGTGCGGGGGCTCCGCGGTATCGAGACGCGGCCCAGGTTGATGGTGGATCTCGGCGAGGCGTTCGACTCTTATGAGGAGACGCTCGAGCCGGCGCCGGGCGGAGGCGTCGACCTGATCATCGATCTACGCGCGGCCGCGGCGACGACCGCCCGCGTCGCCCCGGCGCCGAGTCCCGCCGCACCGTCGTCGGTCGACGCCGCTCCAGACCCCGACTTGCCGGCGTTGTCCGATCTTGCGCCGCCACGGACGATCCGCGCCATCGCGATCGACCCTGGCCACGGAGGCGACGAATCCGGCACCCGTGGCCCGAACGGCACCCTGGAGAAGGACGTGACGCTCAGCGTCGCGCGCCGACTCCGGAACAGGATTGAGAGTCAGCTCGGCCTCCGAGTCGTATTGACCAGAACCGCCGACGCCACGGTGCCGCTGGACGAGCGGGCAGCGATTGCCAACAACAACCGGGCCGATCTGTTTATCAGCCTCCACACGAACGCCTCGGTGCGCGACACGGCCACAGGCGCCGAGGTCTTCTATCTCAGCCTTGCCGAGTACGACGAGGAGGCCCGCGAGGCGTCCGGTTTCGCCGGTCAACCGATTCCGGTGGTCGGCGGTGGCTCGCGGGTGCTCGACATCGTGCCGTGGGAAATGGCGCAGCTCCGCTACGTGGACGAGTCGGCCCGATGGGCCGGGATCGTGGCCGATGAGCTCGGTCTGCGCCTACCCATGAGCCCGCGCGGTCTCCAGCAGGCGCCGTTCCGCGTGTTGGTCGGTGCCAACATGCCGGCGGTGCTGGTGGAGATGGGTTTCATCTCCAATCCGGACCAGGAGGCGCAGCTCACACTGACGACATTTCAAAACGCCATCGTGAACGGCCTGCTGCGCAGCATCATTCGGTATCGGGACGAAGTCACGCGCGGGGTGCCACCCCCCGGACCGGCGACGGATGAGCCGCCCGACGAACCGAACCCGGCCGAGAGGCCGAGCCCGTGAAGCCCACCTACTGGATCTACGGCTCGCTGGGCGCGGCCGCCGTGCTCGGCACCTGGGTGCTCTTTGTGGGGCTGCCTCGCTGGTATCCGGCAAGTTCCCCCACCCCAACCCCAACCGAGACGTCGGCCGGGATGCCGACGGATGGCGCGTCGGTCGAGGCAACGCTTTTCTACATTTCCGATGATGGAATGCAGCTGGTCGGATTCGAGCGACGGTTGGAGCGCAATGCTGAACTGACCACACAGGCCAGGATCATTCTCGAAGCACAACTCGCCGAGCCGCCGGCCCCGCTGCTGTCACCGATTCCACCCGGCACACGATTGCTCAACTTCTACCTCACCGAGCGCGGCGATGCTTTCGTCGACCTCAGCGAAGAAGTCACACTCGGTCACACGGGCGGCTCGCTCGAGGAGCTGTTCACGGTGTATGCGGTCGTCAATGCCGTCACCACCAATCTTCCGGAGATCAACGCCGTCCAGCTCCTCGTCAACGGCGAGGAAGTCGACACCCTGGTGGGACATGTGGACTTGCAGAGCCCACTCGAACGCAACATGCAATGGGTCGCCGACCCCGACGCGGAGCCGGCGCTCGAGACAGGGCCGGCCCCCCCGGCAGAGGCGGCGCTCGAGGCAGAACCGGCCAGACAATCGACGATATGACACCGCACACACGCAGCGATGCCCGCCCGGCGGACCGGCTCCGCCCGACCCGACTCACGCCAAACTATCTCGAGCACGCCGAAGGGTCGGTCCTGATCGAAGCGGGGCGGACACGCGTCATCTGCACGGCGAGTGTCGAGGACAAGGTGCCGCCGTTCCTTCGCGGCACGCGCAGGGGGTGGGTGACGGCGGAGTATGGCATGCTCCCGCGTGCGACCTCCACGCGCACCGCCCGCGAGGCCAGCCGAGGCAAACAAGGCGGACGCACACAGGAAATCCAGCGCTTGATCGGCCGGTCCCTCCGCGCGGTCACGCGGCTCGAGGCGCTCGGCGAGCGAACAATCTGGATCGATTGTGACGTGATTCAGGCCGACGGCGGAACACGCACGGCGGCGATCAGCGGGGGATTCGTTGCGCTCGCCTTCGCGCTCCAGCATCTGAAGGAACGTGGCGTGCTCGAACGGATTCCGATCGTCGACCATGTCGCGGCCACCAGTGTCGGCATCGTCAACGACACGCCCCTTCTGGACCTCGCCTACGACGAGGACTCGAAGGCCGAGGTCGACATGAACGTCGTGATGACCGGGGACGGCCGCTTCATCGAAGTGCAGGGCACTGCGGAAGGTGCCCCGTTCTCCCGCGCCTCGCACGACGTGTTGCTGGCGTTGGCCGAAACTGGCATCGGTCAGCTGGTCGCGCTGCAGCGCGAGCTGGTGGGCGACATCCTCCTTTGACCGGCCGGCCGCCGACCCGTCTGCTGGTCGCCACAACAAACCTCGGCAAGCTCGACGAGATTCGCCGCATCCTCGATGGGTTGCCGATGACCCTCGTCACCCTCGCGGACCACCCCCAGACTCCGCAGCCGGAGGAGACCGGGGCGACGTTCGCCGAGAACGCACGACTCAAGGCGCGCCACTACGCCGTAGCCACCGGCGAGCTCACGGTTGCCGAAGACTCCGGTCTCCAGATCGATGCGCTGGACGGAGAGCCCGGGGTCCGGTCGGCGCGATTCAACGGCGAATCCTACCCGGAGAAGTTCGCAACGATTCAACGAATGCTCGCCGGGCGCGGGACCGACGCGAGCACGGCGCGGTTTGTGTGCGCGGTCGCGCTGGCGCGCAACGATGAGCTCGCCTGGGAGACTACCGGAGTCATCGAAGGCCGGCTGCACTTGCCGGCGCGGGGGGACGCCGGTTTCGGCTACGACCCGATCTTCTATTACCCAGCCTATGGTCGCACGCTGGCTGAGGTCAGCGCCGAAGAAAAGGCCGCGGTCAGTCACCGCGGGCAGGCATTTCGCGGGCTCCGCGCCTATCTGGAGAAGGCCCTTGGTTGACCTTCTCACCGATGGTCAGATGGAAGTGTCTACCTTTTCGAGGGCGCTCTCATGTGGTCATCGCAACATTGCAATCATGGAGTGTGATGAAGCGATGGAGGTGTTGCGATGGCAACCAC
>JASLOY010000505.1 GCA_030745255.1 Vicinamibacterales bacterium | reverse complement strand
CACCCTCCGGGACGACCCCAGACAGGCGGAACATGCCCGGCTCGCCCCAGCCCATCGGTGCAGTCGGGTCGTGCTCGACCGGCCCTATGTAGTCGACGCGGTCTATGTCGGCCGGCTCATCATCGAAGAGGATCAACACGGTCTCGGCGAACCGGTCGGTCAGCTCCGCCAGTTGCCTGTCTCGTTCCACGTAGTCGGGGACGACGAGGCCGGCGTCGGGCGACAGCATCAACCAGAGCCAGTCGGGGTCGTTCACGACGTCGATCTGATAGCTGTTCTCGGTGAATGTGACCAGAACGTGGGTGTTCTCGGTCTCGTGAGCGCTGATTGGAACCTCAACCCCCAGCCCGAGCGTCAAAAGGGCGGCTAGGGCAGGCAGACCGTATCGGCGTGTGCACATGGGTCTGCCTGCATTGTAGGAGGCAGGAAAGGTTTTTCAAACCGGCGTCGTCTTTGTAGCAGTTGCTAAGCCGAACACGCCACGTGACCCAGCTCACAGGACGAATCGAGTAGAATCGTCGGCAATCTGGAGGAGAACACTGTGCGCCATTTCTGGCTTTCGTTGACTCTCGTGCTGACGCTGGCCGCGGCCGGCGCCGCCCAAGACCTGCCGAACGTCGAGCAGTTCGGACCGCAGGTCGGTGACGTCGTACCGGCGTTCAGCCTGACCGACCAGAACGGACGAACACAAACTCTCGAGTCGATCATGGGACCGAACGGGGCGATGCTGGTGTTCAACCGTTCGGCCGACTGGTGACCGTACTGCAAGACGCAGCTCGTGGAGCTGCAAAGCCGCTACGCTGACATCCAGGCCCAGGGGTTGGGGCTGGCCGCCCTGACCTACGATTCGGTCGAGACACTGCGGACCTTCTCGGAGGCGCGTGGTATCGAGTTCCCGGTCATGTCGGATGACGGGTCGGCCGTAATTCAGGAGTACGGCCTCCTCAACCGCGAGCAGGTGGAGGGCACGCGCTTCTACGGCATCCCCTGTCCGGGCACGTTCATCCTCGACACCGAAGGGCGCGTTACGGCACGGTTCTTCGAACAGGCGTATCAGGAGCGATTCACCGTCTCGAGCATCATGGTCGCGCTTGGGGATGCGGTGGAGGGCACCGACCGGAGCGCTACGCGATTGACCACGGACCATCTTGAGGCGCTGGTTTATGCGACCGATGGCACGGTGGCACCCGGCAACCGGTTCTCGCTCGTGGTGGATGTCACCCCGAAGGACGGGATGCACGTCTATGCGCCAGGCGACCACAGCTACCGGGTCATCAGCCTGCGCATCGATGCACCGGATTTCATCCGGGCGAACGAGGTCATCTATCCGGCGTCGCAGATCTACCACTTCGAGCCGCTCGACGAGCGGGTGGAGGTGTACGAGCAGCCGTTCAGCCTGGTGCAGGAGGTAACCATCCCGATGAGTCGCGAGATCGCCGGGCTAGCGGCAGAGCCGGGTGCGACGCTCACCATCGATGGCGCGTTCGAGTATCAGGCCTGTGACGACGCGATTTGCTACACACCGGTCGATCTGCCGGTCAGCTGGACCTTCAACTGGCGGTCGCTCGTGCGGTGATCGGCGGTGAGCCCAAGGAGACAGAAGTCAGGAGACAGGAGAGAGCCGGAGCGCTGCGCGTCATCCAGAAGTGCTCGTCCTCGGTCGTCCGGACCGCCGGTCTCGGTCGTCGGAAACAGGGCAATCAGATAGATCCTGATTGATGCTGGCGAAGCCCTCAGGTTTCCTCCTGTCTCCTGACTTCTGTCTCCTTGGATATCCTTTCTCAGAGCTCTCTCACCTGCCGGTTGCCCATGAGAAATCCGGCGGCCACCAGCGACAGCAGCAGTCCGTTGGCGGCGATGACCGTCGGGGCCGAGAACTGCGTGATGAAGTAGCCGCTGATCAGACTGCCAAGCGGCATCCCGCCACGGAACGCCACCAGGTAGATGCTGATGACACGGCCTCGAAGCTCGTCGGGCACGGTCAGCTGCACCAGTGAATTGGTCAGCGAGAAGATCATCAGCAGCGCCACTCCACTCAGAAACAGCAGCACGTAGCTGAATCCGGTGATCGGCAGCAGCGCGAACGTCGCGACGATGCCGCCGAACACCACCTGGACCAGAAGCAGCGTGCGTCCCATGTGATCGAACTGGCCTAGCCAGGCGACAACGAGTGCCCCGACGACGGCGCCGGCCCCGAGCATCGTCATCATCTGGCTGAGATGCGCGGCGTCGTCGGCGAACACCGGCAGAAAGGCTCTGACCGGCAGCGCGAGCGACGTCGTGGCGAAGGCCAGCACGGTGAGCGCAAGCAGTGCGCCGCCATGCCGGACATACCGCAGCCCGCCTTGCAGCTCGGTCAGAATACGCTGCCGGGTGGCCGGCGCCGGTGGGGGCACCCGCATCAGCCCAAGCACGGCGATCACAACCAGAAACGACAGCCCGTTCAGGCCGAAGCAGGCCGCCATACCGAAGCCCACCAGCACCACCCCGCCGATGGCCGGGCCAATGGCCTGGGCGAGGTTGAACTGGATCGAGTTGAGCGCAATTGCGTTTGGCAGATGCTGCCGCGGTACCAGCGACGGGAGCAGCGACTGGAACGCCGGTCCGCCGAACGCCTGTGCCAGCCCGGAGATGAACGACAGCGCCAGGATGTAACGCACCCGGGTGATGTCGAAGAAGACGATCGCGGCGAGCGTCAGGGCACAGACCATTTGTACCGCCTGCGACCCCATCAGCAGATGCCGGCGGTCGTGACGGTCGGCGATGACCCCGCCGATCAACGTGAACAGCAGCAGCGGCAGCTCGGCGAGAAAGGTGTTGAGCCCGAGGATGAACGCCGACCCGGTCAGACTCAGAATGAGCCACTGCTGGGCGAATCGCTGCACCCAGGTGCCCACGGCCGAGGTGAAGGCGGCCAGCCACACATTGCGGAACTTGTTGAAAGTGAACGCCACGGCGAGTCGCCGGAGCACCGCGGACCAGACCAGTGGCGTGGTGGTCGTGGTGTCGGTCGCGTTGGCAGGGGTGTCGGTTGCCTGTTCGGCCACTGGAGGTACAGTCCTTCACCCAGGAAGATGATGCTGGTCCGGACCCCTTGGCCAGACGGAAAAAGAGGAACGGGCGGTTGTGTACGTCAAGTTGTGCAAAATGGTTTTCATGGTTGAGGTCGATGTAGTGCTCAAGCGGCGACCTGCATGAG
>JASLOY010000504.1 GCA_030745255.1 Vicinamibacterales bacterium | reverse complement strand
CGCAACGCTCAGCACTGAGCTGACAAGGGAGGACATCATTTCTTCACGAATCTTCGTCGGTAACCTCAGCTACGAAACGTCGCAGACAGACCTCGAGACCCTGTTCGCACAGGTGGGTCAGGTCACGGAAGTCTTTCTCCCGGTCGACCGCGCCACCGAAAAGCCGCGTGGATTTGCCTTTGTCGAGTTCGGCGACGCCGAAGCCGTGTCGGCGGCGATCGAGAAACTCGACGGCACCGAGCTCAACGGCCGGAATCTCCGGGTCAGCGAGGCCCGTGATCGGGCGCCACGACCACCGGGGGGAGGGTTCATGGAGGACGGCCCGCCCGCTATGGACTTCGGGCGTCGCCCCGCGAAACCCAAAGGCAGCCGCCGGGGTCTCCGAGGCCGCAAGCGCGGATTTTAGGGTCTGCTCTCATTCCCACATCGCGTCGCCGGCGGGCGGGGCATCCTGCCGATGATGGGCCATTTCGCCGTGGACCAAATCTGTCACGCGTTCACGCGCGTCACCTCGGTCGTGCGCCTCACCGCCGCAGCCATTGCGATGCTTGTGGCCACCCTACCCGTGCACGCCACGACGCTGGCCGTCATTCGGACGCCGGATCAGGTGATTATCGCGGCCGACAGCCTTCTGGTCTGGTATGGCGGCGACCGACGCCCGCAATTGACATGCAAGCTCGACACACACGACGACGTGATCTACGCAACGGCCGGACTGGTGGCGAGCCCGGAAAACGATTTCAACGTGCGGACGTTCGTGGACATGGCGCTCGCCACACCGGGCACACTGGCGGAGCGGGCGCAGGTGCTCGAGCGACTGCTCGAAGGACGCCTGCTGGGCACGCTCACCCGCATTCGCCACGAGCTGCCACGCCTCTTCGCCGAGCAGCTCGAGTCCGGCTTCGTGCTGAACATCACGCTTGGCGCGGTCCGGGATCAGGTGGCTCAACTCGAGATGCGGGACTTCTATGCCGAGACCGACCCTGACGGCACGTTGCAGCTCCGCGTGGCGCGGGTCAGCTGCCCGCGCGACTGCCCGCAACCGACCGAGGTGTTCGGGGTGGGAGAAACCAGTGCGATGATGCAGTACCTGGGCACCTTGCCCCAGCTCCCAGCCGAGCTCCCAGGGCTGGCCGAGCGGCTGGTCCGGATCGAGATCGCGGATCGGCCGGTGCTCGTCGGTCCACCGGTGGACATGCTGCGTACCAGCGACGCCGGCGTCGAGTGGCTCCAGCGAAAACCATCCTGCACCGACTGACCGGCTAGGGCAACGCGAACGCCACGATCTCGCCCGGGACGTTGACATCCCCAAACGACACCAGCAGATACTGCTTGCCGTCGAACATGTAGGTCACCGGCGGCGCGATGGACCCGGCGGGCAGTTCCGTCTGCCAGACCACGTCGCCGGTGGCTTTGTCATAGGCGCGGAACCAGCGCCCCCCGTAGTTGGTGACGATCTGGGGTGGCATGCCGTCCATGACCCGCCCGCCACCCGGCAGATTGGTCGAGCCCTCGCCCAGAAACAGCAGCGTCTTGGTGAGCAGCGGCGCCGGCCGGCCTGGGGTCCCGAGTGGTCCCAGATTGAGGTGTCGAATGGCCGGGTGATTCCGCGGGCCGTCGCCGTTCGGCTTCATCCAGACGATTTCCCCGCGGTTCATGTCGATCGCGGTCACACGCCCGTAGGGTGGCTTGAACAGCGGCAACCCGCGCGGGCCTCCAATCCACTGTCTGCTGCCCTTCACGAAGTTCAGGTTGGTCCGGTCGGGATTCCCCTCGAGAATGTCGGCCACAAATGGCGAGGTAATCGAGGGGATATACAGAAAGCCGGTCTCGGGGTCGAACGCCGCACCCTGCACGTCGGCGCCCCCCTGCGACCCGGGCAGCTGAATCGTGCCCTTCTTGTCGTTCGGGCCATCTCCGCGAATCGACGGCGGGGTGAACAAGGGTCCGGTGACATAGCCGTTCGCGATGGCGATCGCTTCGGCACGCAGCTCCGGCGTGAAGTCGATCAGATTGTCCTCGGTTGCCCCTTGTCGGTCGAACGCCGGTGGCTTCGTGGGAAACGGCTGTGTCAACGACGTCAGCTCGCCCGGCGTGCCAGACTGCGGCACCGGCCGCTCCTCGATCGGCCACACGGGCTCGCCCGTCACCCGGTCGAACACGAAGAGGAAGGCCTGCTTGGTGAGCTGGCCGACCGCCTTGATCGGTCGACCATCGACCGTGATGTCCATCAGGATCGGCGCCGCAGGCGGGTCGTAGTCCCACAGCCCGTGATGCACCGTCTGGAAGTGCCAGACCCGCTCGCCGGTCTCGGCATCGACGCACACGATGCTCTGGCCGAACAGATTGTCGCCCCCGCGATGCCCGCCGTACATGTCGCTGGTCGGCGAGGTGACCGGCATGTAGACATAGCCGAGCTCCTCGTCCGCGCTGAACAGCGACCAGACCGGGGCATGCCCCGAGTACTGCCAGGAGTCGTCTTCCCAGGTGTCGGTGCCAAACTCTCCAGCCTGCGGAATGGTGTGAAACTGCCAGCGGAGCGCGCCGGTCCGCACGTCGAAGGCCCGCACGTCCCCGCGCAGGGCTTCCTTGGTCTCAAACGTGTCCGACATCGACTGCCCCAGGACGACCACGTCGCGCACCACCGTCGGGGCGCCACCCCAGCGATACCGCGCCCCCTCGCCAAGACCGACCGTCAGATGGACCCGACCACCGTCCCCAAAATCCCCGAACGTCTCGCCCGTCTCAGGGTCGAGGGCATACAGATACTCGCCGCGCTGCGCCAGAATGCGGGCGTCGGTACCGTCGGACCAGTAGGCCACGCCTCGTGTGCCGGCGCCACGCAGATCGTCCGACCCGCCGAACGGTTGTTGCGTCCACCGGGTCTCGCCGGTTCCGATGTTGAACGCCTCGACCAAGCCGATGGCATTCGGGATGTACCCGGCGCCGTCCACGATGACGGGCGCGGCCGTGGAGACACTGGAATAGCGGACATCCGGGTTCATCGCCAGATACGCGGCATCGACCAGCGGACGACGCCAGGCGACACGAAGCGTGTCCACGTTGTCGGCGTCAATCTGGTCGAGCCCCGAGTACTTCGTGCTGCCCAGATCGCCAGCGAAGCTGCGCCACTCACCGTCGGCCGCGCCCTGCTGGGCAAAAGCCGCGGGCGAGGCGAGCACGAGCGCAGCCACAGTCATCCAGAA
>JASLOY010000503.1 GCA_030745255.1 Vicinamibacterales bacterium | reverse complement strand
TTATCGACGCTCGGACGCGGTGTTACGAACACCTACCCATCGATTTGCGAATCGGTGCTTCTGCCACGGGCTGCTAGTCAGAGATCGTGACGCTGAAGGCGTTTCTCGCCGTTGCCGGTCTGCTCCCGCTTGTCGGGCTGATCCTGGGGAGCGTACGACCTTCGAGCCCAGAACGCGTCAAGTGCGAATCCGGGATGGCTGGCCCAACACCCCGGCGAGTTCGCCGCACACGCCACTCGAGCTACGTCCCCTGTGGAGCCGGCTCGACGGCCGGCGCGGAACCGAGTCGCCTGCCGAACTCTTTCGTGAGCATCCACCAGCTCGCGCCGGCTTGGAGCGCCACGGTCACGACCGACAGATACCAAAGGTTCCACAACTCGAAGCCAGAGTAGGTCGTGAGCCAGACGGCCGGCACGCCGAAGGTCGCCAGACGGGTCGCGCTGGCGAGCAACGCTGGCACGGTGTTACCCATCGCCTGGAACAGGCTGGAGTTCGTAAAGATGATGCCGGTGGCGAGGAAGTTCCACGAGGTGATGCGGAGGTACTCTGCGCCTGCGGCGACCACCGCCGGATCCTCGGTGAAGCCCGCGACCAAGAGGTCGGGCCGCCACTGACAAAACAGCGTGAGCACCAACATGATGCTGCTCAGCGCGACAACTGACGTCCGAAACGTCGCGCGGACACGATCGTAGCGGCCGGCGCCCATATTCTGTCCGGCGACCGGCGCGGTCGCGAATGCTATCGCCATGGCGGGAAGGAAGATCGCCTGCATGACCCGCGAGCCGACGCCGAACCCGGCCTGCGCCTCGGGTCCGAAGCCGCGAATCGTCCAATAGATGATCCCCATGTAGATAAAGATCAGCGCGAACTCTCCGCCTGGCGGCAGACCCACCGCGAGGATGCGCTTCCACGGATCCGCTCGTGGTCGCAACATTCGGACATCAAAGACGACATAGCGCTCGAGGTGGACGAAGTAGACGAGCATCATCGCGACCGCGACCGCCAACGAGATTGACGTCGACAGACCAGCGCCCATCAGGCCCAGCGGCCGCCCCGTCATCCATCCGGCGATCATGATCGGCGAGAGGATCGCGTTCAGCAGCACGGTGGAAATCTGCACGACGATCGTGGGGTTGACGATGCCGGTACCCCTGAGGGCGGACCCCATCGAGATCAGCGCGAACTGGAGACCGAGCGCCGGAAGGAACCAGCGCAGATAGGTCACCCCGGCTTCTACGATGGCGGCGTCGGCGCCCAGTGTGGCCATGTAGCGACGAGCGAGCCCGTAGCCCAAGCTGAGCGTTGCCGCAGCACCCACCGCGGCCAGCCCGAGACTTTGATTGAAGATCAGATTCGCGTCTGCACGGTCCTTCCGCCCGCTGGCCTGCGCGATGAGCGCCATCGTCCCGACGCCCAAGATCTGCGTGATTGCCATGATGAGAAACTGCAGGTTCCCGGCAGTGCCTAGACCGGCGATCGCGACGTCGCCGAGCTGGCCGACGAAGTAGAGATCGACGAGGAAATACAGCGTCTGGAACACCATCCCGATCGCGATCGGGGCGGAAAGCTTCACGAGATGGCGCGGGATCGAGCCCTCGGTCAGGTCTTGCATCGTCTACCAGGTTCCGGTCGTGGGACAGCGCCTTCGTGGGTGGTCGGCCGGCCGAAGGTATCATCAGTGGAAAGTCGATGGAAACCGCGCGAAGAGCCGGGCGCCCACCCGGCACCGCGGCGAAAGCCAGCGTCCGTTCAGTAAGGAGAACACATGAATGGTGTGTGTCGCCGCATCGCAGTCCTCGCAGCACTGGCCCCCATATGTCTGATGGTCTCTGGCCTCGCCGAAGCGCAGGGGATTGGCGCAGGAGTGAAGGGCGGATATCTGTTCTCGTCGTTCGACTTCGACGACGCCTCCGACGTGCTCGACAGCAGCAACGGCTGGATGGCTGGCCTCTTCTTCGGCGGCAACCGTCCCGGCAGGATTGGCCTGATGGGCGAGGTCAATGTCCTGGCCAAGCGGGGCGACGCAGACACAGGGAGCGCGACGATCTACTATGCGCAGGTTCCGGTGCTCCTGAGAGTCAACGTGGGATCCCGGAGCACGAGTGGCGTCGGCGGTTACGGCATCGTCGGACCTGCCATCGATCTGAAGATCGGCGAGAACCTCGCCGACCTCGCCGACATCGACCTCGAGAGCGGCAGCGGGAGTCTGGTGGTCGGTGCCGGTGTCGAGCTCACCCGCTTCATCATCGAGGCCCGCGGCACGTGGAGCTTCCGCAACATCGCGAAAGATGCGGCGGGAGCGGACGTCAAGTCGAAGACGTTTGCCGTTCTCTTCGGCCTTCGGTTTAACTAACGCAAGCCGAATCGGCCACACTGGTGTCCAGGCTCACTGGGGTTGGTTGTCTCCGTCTCCAGTCCGTCAGTGTGACACCGTAGCCACAATTGCTCAGTGGTTTCTGCCCGACCAGAACTCGACCTATTGTATTCCCATAGAATCCTGGGGTAGCCTATGGCTATCCCATATGACGAGCAAGTCCTCGAAAGCAGACGTCTGGCAAGGCACATTGGCGCTCATGGTCCTCAAGACCCTCGAGGCCCTCGGGCCGCAGCACGGTTATGGCGTGGCCCGCCGCATCGAGCAGACCAGCGACCACCTCCTGGCCATCAACTACGGCACGCTCTATCCGCAGCTGATGAAGCTCGAGCAGGAGGGCTACATCGCCGGAGCCTGGGGCGTGTCCGAAAACGGGCGCAAGGCGAAATTCTACCGCCTGACCCGAGCGGGCCGACGGCAGCTCGCCCGGGCAACCGAGGACTGGGCGCAGGCCAACGCCATCCTGTCGAAGTTTCTGGCACCGAAGGAGACAGGTTGAACATTGAGCTAGCGCGCCGGGCATTCCGGGCAGGGATGACCAGATTACTAGACGTCTTCCGCAGCAAGCGGCAGGAGCGGGAGCTCGCCGCCGAGCTGCAGGCCCACCTGGAGTTACACATCGACGAGAACCTGCGGGCGGGCATGCACCCGGCAGAGGCGCGGCGGGTGGCGCACGCCCGGCTGGGCGGGGTCGAGCAGGTCAAGGAGCGGTGCCGCGAGACCAACCCGCTACGCAGGCTGGGCGGGTTCTGGCTGGACGTCTAGCAGCCCGTGGCAGAAGCACCGATTCGCAAATCGATGGGTAGGTGTTCGTAACACCGCGTCCGAGCGTCGATA